>NZ_JAYGHE010000087.1:0-29450 GCF_034931145.1 Nostoc sp. UHCC 0252
TTGTACTTCATTAGACTGGAAAACGCTATAAGACAAAACTTGTTTCGCTTTAAAAAGGATGGGAATGCTAACTTTATTACTTAATCAAATCAACATAAAAATGATCAAATTTAGCATTTAAAACTTTATGCGTTACCTGCTAATATAATGACTGATTATATACATCAAATCTTGTACTATCTTTCTCATTTACTAACTGATATAAAAGTAAAATCTAACTAACCATGCAAGAATTTTAGTCTGGTTTTTATTAGCTAACATATCAGAGGTAAATTGAGTTCATAGGAAGTTATAAGATGCGAAAATCGTAAAAATTAAGGTGGTTATCCTGTGGAAAAAAGAAGAGAAGGTGGGCGAATAGTTCCAAAAGCTATCTCGCTTTTGCTAAATCAGATCGCATTGATTGTACTTGCAGTCACTCTTGTACTGTTTATTGGAGGTAGGTTTGAACTAGCAAGCGCAACTCAACCTAATGCAGAATTAGAAATTCAAAAACTAACATCCTGTTACGCCCTGGGAACTGATGCCATTGGTAGAGGAAATCTCCTAGAGGGAAAAAATATTTATCGGAATTGTTTTACTCAAGATGCAGTACTGACTGCCATTTTTCCTGATGGGACAACGCAAACAAATTATGGGACAGATTCTTGGGCAGATTTTGTCTATTCAGTATTTCAAGGAAATGGTTATACAGCTACCCAACACTTGATCGGTACAATAAACATCTCAATTGAGAATAATAAAGCTGTGATGACTTCTTATCTCCATGCAACTCACAAGCGTTCGGAAACTAGCATTGATGTCGCTAATGGTACTTATGAAGATCAAGTGGTCAACATAAATGGGGGCTGGAAAATTCGTAAACGAACTCTCAAACTCATCGATTTCTTGAATCTCAGCTCACCAACGGTTGAGTCATCAAATACTAATGCCCGAAGCAGTAATTCCTCAGCTAACTTTGTAAGACCAAAAATGTCTGGTTTCAAGAATTAATTTTTCGCAGGGATAAGGCAAAAATAAAAAGTAAAAAGTACTCTCTACTTTTTACTTTTTATTCTGTTTAATGTATGAGTAAAGAAGTTCGCGATCGCTGTGAGGATTTACAATTAAGCAAGGACTATTTTCGCCACTTCCATTACTTACAACAACAGTAATACCGGATTTTGGACAAATTCCTAAGCAACTGGTGCTAACAACCCGAAATTCTCCCCATAATCCCTCAAATTTTAAACGAGATTTTAACCAATTCTCTAAGTCATCGGAAGCTGTTGAGCTTTTGTTAGTTGGATGAAAACTATTTGAGCGCTCATTTCCACATTGTGAACACACAAGCACCAAACCAGACTCCCATCGAGGAGGAACGCTGGGAATAGAAGTTTCTAAAGGGCGAGAATTTATTAAGGGCGATGTCTGCCCGGAAGTGGATGCAAATCTCTTGAAGATACGTTGCAATAATTTCTTAATACGCCGGATCAGTTTTTTCATGGACGATCTTATGAATAACTTAAAAAGACCTCTCCCTGGTTTTACTACGTAAAACCGTCCCTCTCCGAGGCGGAGAGGGATAGAGTTGAATTTAGGAGAGGTTTGTTGAACAGGATAGTGGAAATTTACCGTTTAGTCTGTTCTAGTAGATCATATAGTTCCAACAAGAATCAGCGTTTTTGAGCAATTTGCTGCAAGTATGCAATTAGCTGTTCTCCGGCGGTGTCAATGTGTCGTTTCAGTAACCTGACAGCAGCTTTTGTATCTTGCTTTTGACAAGCATCTAAGAGTTGATAGTGTTCTTTTTGCGATCGCTCTTGGTAATCCATCTGTGCTAATTGTACGCGAACATAGCGATCGCAATTAACGTGTAAAGTCTTAATCATCGCCAGCAACCGGGGACGTTCAGCAATGGCGTACAGCGCCGCGTGAAATTCCCAGTTGAGTTTTGCCAACATACCTGCATCAGTTGCTTGATCTGTCGCTGACAAAATCACAGCAGCCTTTTCTATATCTGTTTCCCGGAACTTGGGTATTGCCAACTGCATCGCTTTCACTTCCAAGGCGCTGCGAATTTCACAAATTTCTTGCGCTTCTTGTGCTGTCAACACCGATACGATCGCACCACGATTTAAATGTAGTGTCACCAATCCTTCTGCTTCTAGCTGCTTCAAGGCTTCACGCACGGGAATACGACTAACTCCAAACTGAGTGGCGATTTCATCCTGTCTCAGCGATTGTCCTTCCTGAAAAATGCCGCGCAGAATCGCTTCCCGCAAAGCATCGGCAATTAAATCTGGAGTACTGCGTTGTTGTTGCAGCACATTTGCTGCTAAGTCATTTAAGTTCATATTGGATATTGTATACAAAATACGAAAAATTGTATACAATATCCAAAGTAAGTTTTTGAAATATCCCTTCAATACCACGGGAGACATTTATGAGCATCGCATCTCAACCAGACCGAATTATCATCTTCGACACCACGCTACGCGATGGCGAACAGTCACCGGGCGCAACCCTCAATGTAGAAGAGAAATTAGCGATCGCTCATCAACTAGCTCTCCTTGGTGTCGATGTAATTGAAGCCGGTTTTGCCGTCGCTAGTCCGGGAGATTTTCAAGCTGTTAAAAGCATTGCTGAACAAGTCGGGATACCCGGTGGGCCAATCATTTGCAGTTTAGCTAGAGCCATTCGCCAAGATATTCACGCCGCCGCCGAAGCTTTGAAAGGCGCGGCTCGTCCCAGAATCCACACGATGATTTCTACCTCTGATATTCACCTGAAATATCAGTTGAAAAAATCTCGCAGCGAAGTATTAGCGATCGCATCAGAAATGATTGCCTACGCTAAGTCGTTTGTAGACGATGTGGAATTTTCACCAATGGATGCTAGCCGCACTGAGCCAGAGTTTCTTTATGAAGTTTTAGAGATGGCGATCGCAGCAGGTGCAACTACAATCAATATTCCTGATACCGTTGGTTACTGCACACCCAAAGAAATTGGAACTCTGATTCAGGGAATTCGAGAAAATGTTCCTAATATTGATGGGGTGATTCTTTCCATTCACACTCAAAATGATTTGGGTTTGGCAACAGCTAACGCTTTGGCAGCAATTGAATATGGTGTGCGTCAGGTGGAATGTACCATTAATGGCATTGGAGAACGAGCAGGTAATGCCGCATTGGAAGAAATTGTGATGGCGTTGCAGGTTCGTAAACCATTTTTCAATCCTTATTTTGGTCGTCCAATCGAATCAGATGCACCCCTGACTAATATTAAGACTCAAGAGATTTACAAAACCTCATCCTTGGTTTCCCAATTAACCGGAATGCTGATTCAGCCCAATAAGGCGATCGTGGGAGCAAACGCTTTCGCCCATGAGTCTGGTATTCACCAAGATGGGATTATTAAGCACCGCGAAACTTATGAAATTATGGAAGCTGCTGCGATCGGTTTGCCAGAAAATCGCATTGTTTTGGGTAAGCACTCTGGACGAAATGCTTTCCGTACCAGGCTTAAGGAATTGGGGTTTGAATTGAACGAAGCAGACTTAAATAAAGCCTTCAATCGGTTCAAAGATGTCGCCGATAAGAAGAAAGAAATTTCAGATTGGGATTTAGAAGCGATCGTTCGAGATGAAACGCAGATTCAAGTAGAAAGTGGTTTCCAAATTGAACACGTCCAGGTAATCTGCGGTGACTGTACTTGTCCAACTGCAACTATCACAATTGTTACCCCCGATGGCAAAATTATCACGGATGCGAGTGTCGGTACTGGGCCAGTAGATGCGGTGTATCAAGCAATCAATCGATTGGTGCAGATTCCCAATCAACTGATTGAGTTTTCCGTCCAATCTGTGACTGGAGGAATTGATGCATTGGGAACTGTGACAGTTCGCTTGAAGCATCAAGAGCGGATATTCTCTGGGCAAGCATCTGATACTGATATTGTGGTAGCCGCAGCTTACGCTCATATTAACGCCCTGAATCGCCTTTATCGTTATTTGCAAACAGAAAGATCCCATTTTGATGAGATGAACTCTGCTGTTGTCTCTGGGTAGATCATAAAACTTACGCAAAACTTGACGCTATAGGGGCAATTAATGAATTGACCCCATAGCGTGTTTCTACACACATAAAATTCTTTTTTGGCGAAAAAACTTGACATCAAAGCGGCTTAGTAGTATATTTGTACTATTAAACCGCTTACGTGTTGCATAAAACTTTAACACTCCCGATTACGCCAAGAGGAGAACACAAAATTAATGAAGCTATCTAAGGTAGACTTGAGCAGTTTAGTAGCGATCGCTCACTCTGATGGATATTTGCAGTTGTTGCTCGATCGAGGTGACGAACTAGAGTTTTTGGAAATTCCTGCACCGATAGAAGCTTATGAAGGATTACAAGAACTAAACCAGGTTATCGCCGAAACGCCTGCACTACCCTTTGAAGAAGAACCAATTGCTATGTTACCAGTTAGCTCATCAATGGCGATCGCTGTTGGCTATGATCGCAATGAACAAATTTTGCAGGTTGAGTTTCAAAATGGAGGTGTTTATCAGTACTTAGGCGTAGACGAGGATACTTGGGAAGATTTACAGACCTCTGACTCAGTTGGCAGCTTTTATAATCAAGAGATTAAAGGTAGATATGACTGCGATCGTCTAGATAATGCAGATTGTACTATTGACTAATTAATAAATTTAACAAATTCTGGGGGTTTAAGTCCCCCGCAACTAACAACGTCTTGTTTTGTGGCGGGTCTAAATCCCCTATGCATTATAGCGTTTATTAGTCTGGTGAAGTACAGTAACAAGAATGGGTAAACCAGTTATAGCGGTTCCCAACCTAGTGAGGTACGTTTTCAAAGCTACTAACCTTGGTAAACAAGATTTGGGTGTACCTCAGTAGACTAGGAAACGCTATAACGTGCCCATCGCTGCAAGATGTAACCATAAAAAGCATCTTTATCAACCTGAGCCATTGCATAAATTTTCCGACCACCAGTAACTATCTTAGTACGCCCCTGACTCAGACCAGTGGTGACAATTTCTGTTTCCCATTCATGTAGTTGATAGAATTCTGGGTGTCCCAGATAAGCCGTTGCCAACACATCCCAAAAATAATAATCTTGAGGGATAACTAGTGCATAACATTGTCCGGCTAAATCAGAGATAGGATAGTGGCGTTGTCGCCCCATTTTTTGCACTAACTCTGATGTGACTGGAACATTATTAGTTAAATCCAAAGGACACATAATAATTTCAATCTGCGTTTCCCACACCCGCGCCGCCGAAACCGCATCCCAATAAACATTCCATTCGGCGGAACCATCTTGTCCAGGTTCTAAACTTTTCTCCACATTACCAGGAACATTCAAAGCACCTCCCATCCAAACAATTTTGTGAATCTTGGCTTCAATGTCCGGTGCTTTGTCCAAAGCCACTGCTACGGTGGTCAACGGGCCAGTTACCATCAATGTTACGGGGCTTGATGCGTTACGTAACACCTCGATCATGAAATCCTGACCTGTTTCTTCAGCCAGAGGTGTAGTGATGGTTTCATTTTGATTGAGAATGGGAAGATGGTCAACGATAAACGAATCACGGCGATAAAGAGTAGGAAATGGATTGATCCCGCGCACAGTACTTTCTGCAACTGAAATATGAGAAAATCCCATCAAATCGAGGATTTTACGTGTGGCGCTAACAGCCGGTTGGACATAACAATCAGCCGGTGTGACAACAACGCCGAGGAGTTCAATATGATCCATCGTCAACAGAAGCATGGTTGCTAGATAATCATCTACACCACCATCGTGATCCATTAATACAAGTTGTTTTGACATAAAAGGGAATTAATATGGATGAGTTTATGCAAACTGCAATTCAAGAAGCAAAACAAGGCAGACAAGAAGGCGGAATTCCGATTGGTTCAGTTCTCGTCAAGGATGGTAAAGTTCTCGGCAGAGGACACAATAAACGTGTGCAAGACGGCGATCCTGTCACTCACGCCGAAATCGATTGTCTCCGCAATGCTGGGAGAGTTGGCAGTTACAGAGGTACTATACTCTATTCAACCTTAATGCCGTGTTATCTATGCGCTGGGGCAGTGGTACAATTTGGCATTAAAAAAGTCATCGTCGGAGAATCCAAAACTTTTCCTGGTGCTAAAGAATTTATGGTGTCTCACGGTGTGGAAGTAATTGATCTTGATCTTGACGAATGCGAACAAATGATGAGTGAGTTTATTGAAACTAACCCGGAACTTTGGAATGAAGATATCGGTAATTAGTTAGGCGTAGATAATCCAATATTTGAGTCTCACACTCATAATTTTCTGTGAGTCTCCTACGATCTTTTTTAGATGGCGATCGCTCCTACAATAATTCTCTCATCAAAAGTCACCTTCACAGACGCGATTAATCGCGTCTCCTAAGTTTTAATCTCCAATCAACTCCACTGCATCTCGTCCATCGCAATTTTGTAGGTAAACTTTGACAACTTCCTCTTTAGCAGTAGGCAGCTTTTTACCAATAAAATCTGGATGGATTGGTAATTCTCGGTGGCCTCTATCTACTAACACAGCTAAACGAATCACTTCTGGTCTACCGTAGTCGTTGACTGCGTTCAAAGCAGCGCGAATTGTCCGTCCTTTGAAAATCACATCATCCACCAGTACAACGGTTTTCCCTGTAAGATCAAAAGGGATTTCGCTTTTCGTTGGAGTCCGCAATCCAATTTTGTCAAGGTCATCTCGATAAAATGTAATGTCCAAAGCGCCGACTGACACAGCTACACCTTCCAACGTTTCAATCTGACGCGCCAACAATTCAGCAAGTAACGCACCTCTGGTATAAATCCCAAGAAGCACCAGTTGAGACAAATCACGTGTCCTTTCCACAATTTGAGAGGCCAGGCGAGTTAAGGTACGACGGATTTCTTCGGATGAGAGAATTTCAACTACTTTGGCAGACATAGGGAGTTATCAGATAGGAGTTAAAAGACGCGATTAATTGCGTCTGTACAAAAGGTAGGAGTTTTGATTCTTAACTGCTAACTTTACATTTATCATTAATTGTTTGCGAGTATTAAGAATATTGCGATCGCTATGCCTAACCATAGCAAAAAACAAGATCGAGTCAACTGCAAAGCATTGTGAATAGAAGTTACAGTAATGGGATAAATTGCATCTCCTAGCAGTGGTTTGTACTTAGCTACCCCACGATACCAATTTGTACCCCCCATCTGCACACCTAAAAAAGCAGCATAGACACACTCACTCCAGCCAGAGTTGGGACTAGGATCCTTAACTGCATCCCGACAGCAAATTCGCCAAACATCCATCGGTTTACCCGATAACAGCGCCAGAGTCAGGACTGTTAAGCGACAAGGTAGCCAAGTCAAATAATCTTCCAACCGCGCACAAAACCATCCCAAATAAGTATAGGGTGCTTCTCGGTAGCCCACCATTGAATCAAGGGTACTGCTGGCTTTGTATGCTAAAGCCAAGGGAGTTG
Organism: Nostoc sp. UHCC 0252; assembly: GCF_034931145.1. Taxonomy (NCBI): domain Bacteria; kingdom Bacillati; phylum Cyanobacteriota; class Cyanophyceae; order Nostocales; family Nostocaceae; genus Nostoc; species Nostoc sp. UHCC 0252. The sequence continues at coordinate 7,507 of NZ_JAYGHE010000087.1, forward strand.
GCCCCACAATTGGCACAAAGACACCAACAATTGCATAAAAAAGCGGAGCCATGACTCCATCGGTGGCATTTTCTGCAACCGTTTCTAAAACGGCTCGTAAAATTTCTGCTTGTGAGAGGTTTTGGGTATCTCGACCAACATAATTACTTAAAATCTTCCGAGCCTTCTCTAAATCTCCTGCTGTTAAAGGTTGTAAAACAGCCTCTGCTGCTGCTCGTAAACTTCTGCCAGCAAAACAGCTAGCTAAAAGAACGGTATTTATTCCAATTCCCAACAAAGGATGAACCAATTTAGCACTTTGAATAATCAAAAAACCAATAAGACCGCTACCAATTATTAAGATAATCCCTAGTACAATTCCGGCTAGGCGTTGTGTGAGAGGATTTTTACACAATCGAAGAAAAAATTTGCTTAGGCGAGAAATTACCCATCCCATAACTTGCACTGGATGAGGCCAATCCCAAGGATCGCCAATTAAGTAATCTAAAAATGCAGCAATTATTAAAATATAGATGCTATTGGTCATGAGTGACGAGTCAATCAATTTTGGATTTTGGATTTTGGATTTACCCCAGGCACGTTAGCGTAGGATACGAAGTTTAGGTATTTGGTTCTGATAGCGCAGCGCTAGGGAGGAACAAGCGTCGGATTTTAAATTTAGAATTTTCGATGTGTTTCACCAACGAAAGCGTTACGGGATGAATTACCGACGGGGTATCAACCAAAAAATCTAAAATCTAAAATCTAAAATCTAAAATTCCTAGTTAATATTGAGACTATTGACTAAACCACAAAACTAGCTTCTTCTCCAAGGGAAGCTTGCCAGCTACGAGCATCATAATAAAGGTCTGCCAGAGTAATACTGTATAAAGCTTCTTTGAGCTTTTGGTTGAGTCTCTGCCAAAGGCTAAATGTTACCCAATCTTCAGCTTGTGTAGGCGCTGGGGTGTGATGAGGTAAATGGCTAGTCTCGCCAACTGCTTCTAAAATTTGTCCTATAGATATTTGTGCAGGCTCTCTTGCCAATTGGTATCCGCCAATGCTACCTCGAGTCGATTTAACTATTGACGCACGACGCATTTCTATTAGTAGTTTTTCGAGGTAAGGAGCAGGAATATCTTGGCGTTTAGCGATCGCTTTTACAGATACAGGCCCATATTTTGGCTGTAAACTCAAATCTAGCAACGCCTTCACACTATAGTGTCCTCTGGTAGTTAGTTTCATTTTGGCAAGTTTTGTTGTTTTTCCTTAGTCATTTGTTCTTCGTAAATAACCAATGACTAAGGATCAGTTTTACTTATCATTCTGTAACTCAGTTATCATCCTCAGCAAATAAATAATCTTTTGAGCGTTAGTTTAGAAAACTTAAACTTGTATTTTAGCAGTGATTTACAAACTATATATATAGTTATCAGCATTGCCAGCATTCTCGAAAATAGATTGTCTTGACAATATTGTTAATGGCACAACAATTGTGCATCTGATTGTAATATACTTGGCTAGGTTGAGATAAAAACTAAAGGATTATGTTCCTATTAGCTCAACCTCAGCTAAAATAAAATCGATTCCAACACTTCAAACATTCGTTTTCGACCTAAGTTGATGCCTAAACAGAAAAAAATTGAACCCCTAATCGGTGAAGAACTGCTCAAAAAAGTCAAAGAACTAGAGAGCGAGAGCAAAGAAGACAAAGCCAAGAAGTGCGGCTACTATACCGTTACCAAAAACGGTATAGAGCGCGTCAATATGATGAAGTTCTTAAATGCCCTAATTGATGCTGAAGGCATTCAATTGGACAGTACACCCAGTGCTAATGGGCGTGGTGGACGCAGTGCTAGCTATAGAATTAGTGTGCAATCGAATGGTAACTTACTGATAGGTTCAGCTTATACAAAACAGATGAATCTGCAACCAGGAGATGAGTTTATCATCACTTTAGGCAAAAAGCACATTCGTCTGAGACAGGTAGATCCAGAAGATCGGGAAGGTGATGAAACTATAGAAGCCACAGCTTAATAAACATAGATGGTCATTAGTCAATTGTCATTTGTCCTTTGTGAAAACTATGACCAATGACCAATCACCAATGACTAATGACTAATAACTATATCTGTGGTAGGTAATACTGGTAAATAGTCACGAAGTGCCTTGCGTGTAACGGCTAAATTGCAGGTTAATGCAATTTGCTCTCTTTCTAGTAGACCCAAAATGCAATCGGGTTTGTCTCGTGCTACCACTGGTAATTGATGTAAACCTCGAAGACTCATGCGGTCTAAAGCTTCAGATAGTAGTTCATCCTGCCATGCATAGAGGATTTCAGTAGTACAAATGTCTATGAGAGTTTGACTGGATAAATTATCTGGAATTTCAGTTACCGAACTTGGGTAAGTTTGCCAAAGAGCAAGGGCACGGTTAATATCTTCCAGAGAAAGTATACCAACTAATTTATCAGTTGCATCAATTACTAAAGCACTTCGGGTGCGATCGCGGATCATTTCCACAGCTGCATCTAAAACTCCAAGGGTCGCAAGTAACTTTTTTGGATAAGGGTGCATAGCATCTTCTACTAAAATGTGCTGCACAATTTCCGCTTGTTCATCTTTCAATTCTGAAAGACCAATTTGTTGTAGATTAGAGTTAGAGTTAAAAGTTGGTTTAATCCTTTCCACTAGCCAAACACTCAAACCCACAGCTGCCATCAACGGTAAAACAATCCGATAGTCGCGGGTTAATTCAAACAGCATTAAAATAGCAGTTAATGGCGCTCTCACACTAGCAGCTAGTACTGCTGCCATTCCCACCATTGCATAAGCTGGGGGAGCCGCCATTTGATCGCAAATAGTCGGGAATGCCACGGCTAAAAGTTTGGCATACGCTGAACCAAAAGAAGCACCTAAAAACATCGCTGGTGCAAACAAACCACCGATGAAACCACTACCTGTACTAATTGCAGTCATTAGTAGCTTTACCACCAACAACACCACTAACAGGGAAAGTGGAAACTCCACATCTTGAAGCATCGCTTCTACAGTTTCATAACCCACACCCAGGATTTGCGGGAAATGCAAAGCAACTGCGCCAATCATCACACCGCCAATAATTGGATGAATTGGCTCAGGAATTCGTCCCAAAAAGGCAAAACCTGGAACCTTCCCAGCAAAGCAGGCTTTTGCCATTCGAATTGATTGCGTATAAGCCAGAGAAACTAAACTAGCTCCTAAACCCAAGCCAAGATAAAGGGGTAATTCCAAAGGACTGCGGACTTGGTAAGCAGGTAAATCAAAAGCAGGTTGTGCCCCTAAACCAATTTGGGCAATTAATGCTGCTACCACCGCCGCTAGCAATACCACACTTACCGCAGAAGTAGCGAAAGATGTCGCCCCCATCACCACCTCTAAGGCAAAAAATACTCCAGCAATGGGAGCATTAAATCCCGCCGCTAGACCAGCCGCAGCGCCAGCACCCAATAGCAAACGTTGTCGCTCTTGAGATACATTGAGAATCACAGAGAACAACATCCCAAAATTTGCACCAATTTCTACACTTGGCCCCTCTGGGCCTAAAGAAGCACCACTGCCCAAAGAAACAGATGCAGCCAGCATTTTCGTAACAGGTCGTAGTGGTCGCTTAATCTCTTTTCCCTGAGAGGCAGCAATGAGAGATGAAAGTCCAGGGCCAAAATCTTGAGTGCGCCAGCGCATCAAGCCAACGATTAATCCGCCAAGGATGGGAACGCAGGCTAAAGTCCAAGCACCCCAGACACCGATTTGACCCATTAAATTTTCCAGCATCAGCTGGTGAATCAACTGGATTAAATAGTGAAAGGTGACTACACCCATACCCGTACCACCGCCAATGAGCATGGCTAAAAACAGGACAACTGTTTCTGGGGATGGTTGAAAACGATTAATTAGGTCAGCTAAACGAGCGGAAGGTGTAGGAAATGCAGATTGTTCCGTTACCTTCCTCAGTTGAGTGGGAGGTAGGAGAGTCATTGAGAGGCGGGGTAAATGTAAGAAAAAATTTAAATTTTTATCTGTTACTTCTCATTGTGAGCCATTATTTAGCAACGAGACAAGTAGACTTTATTTGCTTGATTTACAAAGCTTTAGCAAAAGATGTCATTGTGCAAAATTTTTGTGGGGAGAATGGTTAAATGGGAGACAATTATTAATTGAGGGTCAAAGATTGCTAGTGGGGTGCAACTGAGCGCCAACACTATTTTTTCTAAAGACAACAAAGTTTTTGTCGCCTGGGTGGACGCACCCGCAAACATTAACTAGGAGTCATCCTTGCCTAAATCTAGCTATACTCGTGTTGTGACCATTGAGCCATCCTTGGTAGTAATACAATGTATGTGTGATCTATGGCTATTGTCAGACCATACTTGGAAGTCTGCTAAGTGTTGATCGGAATTCAATATAGCTATTCTTAATAGAGCGAGTAAATGGACTAGGCGGACGAGGTAAATGAATATACACACCTTTGATAATCATTATGTTACTTGCCCAATTTGCCAAAGAAATGCCACACCCAAACCAATAAAAACGCGCATGGGCTTATTTTGCTGTCCTTATTGCCAGGAACGGCTAGTAGTTTGCCAAAGCGGTCATTATGTCCGCGATCCGTTTACTTGGAGACAATTGATGGTCGCTTCCTCGCTACGTCGCCAAAGCCGACCTTTAGCTAGGATTATCAGAGATTTTGTCTTACTCAAACGTCCTATGGTAGCCTTAGCTGTGGGAAGTGCCATTTTCTTTGGTGCGATCGCTCTGACTCAAGAAAATACAAGCTACGATCACCAAGGAGTTCCCACAACAGAAAAAGTTAATAAACCAGGAAACGAATCTCAGTAAATGGATTACTTTGGTATAAATCAAATCTTACTTTGATTTTCGTAATATTATAACTAAATACTTTTATGAAACCGTGTCTTATTACCCCAAATAAGACACGGTTTTACATCATGTCCGCTTCAAGATCCATCCTGGTGAAACAATGAGATCGGATTCCTTAATTTTTTGCGGGGTACAGCAGATGATCTGGGTCTAGCCAAACAATATAGAAAATCTCGTTAATAAAAAATCCATGAACCCTACCATGTTCATTTGAGGAGATGGAAAACTGATAGGGTATGTCAACTAATTGTTCTTCATTTGGCAAACCAAATCTCCTCTCGCTGGTATCTTCCCATTTGATGGGATGACATCTAAGTGTACTGCTACGATTCACTAACAACTCTTGGGCCGTTAGGCTAGATAGAGCTTTTAATCTATCAAGCAAGGTCAGCCAGTAAATTGCTTCTTTTTCGCTACAAGAAAACTTGCTGTTACTGTCCTGATAATATTTAAACGAAAAGCTGATGCCTTGAAGTGGCTTCAGCTTTGTTGGTTTAATACCTGATGTGCCGTCTTTGGCAACCTCAGTTTTCTTAATCCTTTTCTTCGGCACGAGATCCGTAGTACTCCTTCATCCACTGCTTCTGAATAACTTCGTTAGAAGGTTCATCAGGTGGTAGATTTCCTCTAGCCAAATTCCAGGGTGTCTCGGCATGAGTCATCTGCTCTAGTTCATAAGCATCGCAGGCAAAGTACTCTTGTGCAACCTCATCTAGAAACTCTTGAACCTCTTGGGGTAATTCTGGGTTAGCATCCTCTAAAATTGGTTGCCATCCAAAAAGTTTATACTTCTGGTACAACACAGGTATTACAGGCCCATGTATCCAGGCTTGAAAATCCTCTGGGAATAGAGGAGTGTCATTGAGTGCAAGATGCCAAGCCTGAGCATAGTACACAAGCTTTTGCAGTTTTAGATTACTGATAAAAGAACCTGTTTCATTTGCCAACCAGATAAAGTAATCTGCTACGTTAAAACATGACAACACTACAACCACCCCCTTCAGTTTGCTAGATAATAGCTAGCCTTTATTCGCTCTCATACATCAGCTTATAGAGTTATCACAGCAAGAGCTATGAAGAATTTCCAGCTTCTTATAGTTTAATTGTACTATTTTAAGCTTCTACTTAGTGACTTTTCGATTTACTGACATTAACCTTTTCTAGCTGCTAAATGGGCATAACTTCCCAGCCATTGAGACTTTTGAGCCTCAGATTTGAAGTTAAAAAGCCACATTTCTATCAATCCAATGATGATACTTTTGTGCCATAGTGCTTTTTTCTGATCTGTCCTAATTCTTTGCGATTTATCAAAATAAGCTTCCATAGAAATATCTGGCAATAACTGTAAATTCAAGTCACGCATTATTTTCTGCCGAAATTTTAGATGCGCTCGTAATAGTTCTTCAGGAGTTACTCTCTGTTGAACAACAATTATCCCTCTTGGGCGGCGTAAAAAGGCATAGACAATAGCGAGATTAGGAGAATTATCTCTAAAACTAACTGACCATTCTTGCTCTAAACCACTGGCAATAGCACAAAACACGATTGAGCGCCCAGGTGTTTGTATCACTTCTGCAAAACAAAGATGTTTTGGATGGCAAAAAAGTCTAGCGACAGTAAGGGTAGATTCTGAGAGTTCTAAGTCACTAATTCTAGTAAAACCGAGGGACTCTAAAGCATTCGTGTAGTAATTGAAAGTCTTAGTATCTATTTGAGATATAGCTTCTAACTGTGTGGGGACAAATTTTAATTGGCTAGAAATATTTGAGATAAATAGTATCTTTACAATTACCTCAAAGAATAGAATAAATGGGAGTATATTATTAATAAGTATATAACAGATATTTACCGGAACAAAATTTAGACTTAGTAGATACAGGAGTATTATCTTAGCGACGAAAGCATTCCAAAGAAACCAAAAGCTAAAAGCATAGATATATGTACTCGTTTTAGTTTTCATATCTGGATATATTTGGGAATTTAAATGCAACTCACTGGTAGATAGTCCGATAAATTTACTATCACTCTATGTATGGTTCCCAAAAAATGAATATCTCAAACATGAAAAAACAAGATTTACTACAGATCCTTTTCCCAAAGCTACGGTAGTGTACACGAGTCCTAAAAACCTAGCTTGATCAGGCTTTACTCGTTACCATACGGAACATTTTCTACTGCGAAATAATGTGCGATCGCTTGTAAATCACGAGAAGCAGGGAGTGAGATAATGTACCGATTCATTCCTAACTAAGCCTCTTTTTCTTGCTTCAACTGTGTTAAAAGCTGATTCACAAAAGTTTCACTATCAATTCCTTCTCCCCTTTCAAGTGATGCTATCCCTTCATCAATCTTGGTGCGAGTTTCTGCAAGCCATTCTTGCTCAGAAAGAGTCTCTTCTGCTAAAAAACGCAATGCAGTTTGAATTACTTCATCAACGCTGTTAAATTTACTAGTTGCTAGTAAAACTTGGATTATTTGTTCTTGTTCTGGACTGAATGTAATACTCATAATGATTCCATTCTTGGCTTTTTCTATGATAAAGCGTTGATAAGTAAGTAAAATCCCTAATGTCTGAAGTTGGGTTGACGCTTGAAATAATCTTGCTGAAAAACGGGAAGACTATGGTTACTCCCTAATGGAGAAAATCCCATGAAAATCCTGAATAGAAAAATGCTCAAGAAATCTCTACTTAATTTTTTAATTTTGCCTGTTTCTCTAGTTCCCTGGCTGTCTATGGGAATGCTGGGGAATTTTCAAGCCAATGCTTTACCGGGGCAAAGTACAGAGGAAGTAGGCACTTGGATTAAAGCACATCCCACGCTTCGCCCCAGGAGTGGGGAGCTATTGTTTGTGCAAAAAACTGATACTGCTGCTCAACGATTCACTTTTCAAGCGTCGGTATTGCCCCCTGGTAGGGTGGAATTTTCCAAAGACCGGGGCAGAATCCGCAGTGAGCGCATTTCTATGTATGATGCCATTAATGGCATGACATTTGCCCGTCTCCAAGAATCCTTGCGAGTGATTTATGGCTTAGAGATTTATCAAGACTACGATCGCGCCCAAGTAGTTTACCAGTATCCCAACCAAAAGGTAGTTAACTCGGCACGTCTAGCCAAAACTCCGATTCGGGAAGCTTTAAAGGGAGAATTACGAGTAGGCGATCGCTATGTATATTGGGTGGAAATTGCTCAACCCAAGACTGGCAAAGCTTTTACCGGTCAAATGACGGTTTTGCTCAAAACTGACTTAGACAAGTTAGAAAGTGAACTACAAATTCGCTAATGGGTATAAGGTATGGGGGTATTGGTCTTAATTCCCCTCTCCTTCCTTATTGCTCATTAAAGGTTACTGAAATGGTATTCTATAGCTTGCCTAAGCTTATAGGAGCTAAGGTTTGCCATATCCCTGAAAAGATACTTTCAGATGCTAAGGAAATTCGTAGTAAATCTTCCTTTAGTAGTGGTGGCCAATCTATGCCAGCTTTACGCCCTGCGGCAAATAGCTGTTGTGCCTTAATGCTTAACTGATAAAGGGCTAAAGCCAGTTCTCGGTCTATGGTCTTTGCATCTTTAAGGGCTTCAAACACCACTTTTAATGCCAACAAAATTGAGGTGATCTGACCGGGTACCGGTGGTTTCCCCTGTTTCATACGCGTTAACAGCGCATCTGGGTTTTCCTCGGTTGTAATTGTCTGATCTATGAGGAGTTTCCGGGCTGTTTCGTAATTCATGTAGTCAGTTTAGCGTACATTTTGCTTCAGCACTAATACCTAATTAAAAAGTTATAAAATTAGCTTCTAGTTATTTATAGCAATCTCATTTGATTTGTGAAAAGATATGCTTGGGGAAAATAATGGAGAATTTGCGATTGTCTAGGTTAACCAGATAGACTGACATATAATCATATCTTTGAAAAATACGCCCTGCTTGGAATCAGAAGCAAAATGATATCACTGAATTTACTAGAAATTGAGCGTTCCATCCGTGCCTTGTCTGTAGAAGAACAACTTTGGCTACTAGAAAGTATTGCTCGACAAATCCGAGAAAGTGAGTATAAAAAAGAGCAATTACCTGATACTAAAAATCTGGAAGAAGAACTTGAAGTGATGGTTAGTGAGCCAGAAATCCCAATAGAAATTGCTGCGATCAATGATGAATTTGCAATTTCTGAAATCCTTTAATATGTAAAAGTAAAAATGATGATTTGGACAGATTTAAAAAGTTAAATATACAGCTTTTATAGATTCTCTCATTTTTATTTTTCCCAATCTCTGACTGGGAATGCCTAATGGGGGCACTGTCGTATCTGGACTTGCGACAGTGCTATCAATAGTCAAAGCATTATTTTAGTTACTGATTTATTGTCAAATTTTTGACTTTAACAAACTCAATCAATATAGTACTTTTTCACAACTCAATTTAGGATTGCTATAGTTACTAATCAATAGATGCCATAGATAATTTCTGTATCTATCCCTGTAAATTTATTTTTATTTCGTTTATCTTTACTGTTAGACATTGTTATGGTATATGGCTAGAGTAAATACGCTTACCTGATGTTGCCAATTAATAAGACAATAGGGGCAATCCCGGAAAAACGACTTATTAAGGGTGCTCATTACATTGTTTGAAGTTATGTAGCCTTTTGATTACGGACTATCAAACACTGCGGTAAACTATGCGTTGATTATGATTCTTTCGCAGAGAAGAACACCTCGAAAGGAGCGGTTTTTTCAATGTCTCATACCGTAAAAATCTACGATACCTGCATTGGCTGCACCCAATGCGTCCGCGCTTGCCCTACTGATGTACTTGAGATGGTTCCTTGGGATGGCTGTAAAGCTGCTCAAATTGCCTCTTCACCCCGTACAGAAGACTGCGTTGGCTGTAAGCGCTGCGAAACCGCTTGTCCCACCGACTTTTTGAGCATCCGGGTTTACCTGGGCGCTGAAACAACTCGCAGTATGGGTCTGGCTTACTAAAAAGCTAGTGCCGAGTGCTGAGTGCTGAGTGCTGAGATCATAAGAAGTAAATCAGAAACACAATTTCTTGATTCTTCGCTCGGAACTCAGGACTCGGAACTCGGAACTTTAGACTTTGAAGTGTGTCAATAGCAAGCAGCTTTAGCATTGTAGAGTGGACACTACCCGCTTTACGAAATCTTAATTTTAGATTGGGGATAAAAATCTCTGGGTACTTAAATCCTAGAATCTGTATTTGTACCGTCAGGTCAAAAGCTGATGGTTAATCTGCTTTAAAAGCTCAAAATCCATAACAATACCTAGTGGTAAAGGGAGTAATATTACTCCCTTTTTTCTTTGCAAAATGTCGATTTTTTGCCAAACACTATACTGGATCTAATCATCCTGAAAAAAAGTGGTGTGAACAATGTGTGGAATCGTTGGATATATAGGCACTCAAGCGGCAACAGACATTTTACTGGCTGGGCTGGAAAAACTAGAGTACAGGGGCTACGATTCTGCTGGAATCGCTACTGTCTGGGAAGGTGAGGTTAATTGTGTGCGGGCAAAGGGCAAACTGCATAACCTGCGTTCTAAATTAGAACAGATAGAAACCCCCGCCCAGATTGGTATTGGTCACACTCGTTGGGCTACTCATGGTAAACCAGAAGAATACAATGCCCATCCCCATCTAGATACGGCAAAGCGAGTGGCGGTAGTGCAAAATGGGATTATCGAAAATTACCGCGACTTACGCGAAGGACTCAAAGCAAAAGGCCACCAGTTTGTTTCTGAAACCGATACAGAAGTAATTCCCCATCTCATAGCCGAATTTTTAAAGAATATTCCCCCCTCATCTACCTCATCTCCCTTTTTAGAAGCAATTCGCCAAGCTGTTAACCACTTACACGGAGCATTTGCGATCGCAGTTATTTCTGCTGATTACCCTGATGAATTGATTGTCGTCCGCCAACAAGCGCCTTTGGTAATTGGTTTTGGGCAAGGAGAATTCTTTTGTGCATCTGACACACCTGCGATCGTTGCCTACACGCGTGCAGTGCTACCTCTGGAAAATGGCGAAATTGCCCGTCTCACTCCTTTGGGCGTTGAGATTTACAATTTTGCTGGCGACAGGTTGAAAAAACAACCCAGGCTGCTCAACTTCAATCCTGCATTGGTAGAAAAGCAGGGATTCAAACACTTCATGCTCAAAGAAATCCATGAGCAACCAGGGGTAGTAAGAGCGAGTTTAGACGCTTACTTCACTCCAGCCGAAGCTACCGAATCACCAATCAATCTTGGTTTACCTGCGGATTTATACACTGATTTAGAACAAATTCATATTGTCGCCTGTGGTACAAGTTGGCACGCAGCATTAATTGGCAAATATTTACTCGAACAATTAGCTGGAATTTCTACTCAGGTACATTACGCTTCTGAGTATCGCTATGCACCATCACCCGTGACGGCTAACACGTTGATTATCGGTGTTACCCAATCAGGCGAAACTGCTGATACCCTAGCAGCTTTGACGATGGAAAAAGAACGTCGCCAAGGGAGAGAACCCAAATATCAAGCGCGACTACTGGGTATTACTAATCGCCCCGAAAGCAGCCTCGGTCATTTAGTGCCGCATGTTATCAGTACCCTAGCGGGAATTGAAATTGGGGTGGCGGCGACAAAAACTTTTACTGCTCAACTAATGGCGTTTTATGCATTGGCATTGGATTTAGCCGCTCGTCGTCAGACAGTTTCAAAAGATACATTAGATAAAATTATTAATGGGTTGCGACTGATTCCTAAAGAAATTGAAGCAACTTTGGAAAGTCAGGAACGTTTAACCGAACAGCTAGCCCACGAATTCGCCGAAACTCAAGATTTTATTTTTATCGGGAGAGGAATCAACTTTCCCATTGCTTTGGAAGGGGCGTTGAAATTAAAAGAAATCAGCTATATTCACGCCGAAGGGTATCCGGCTGGAGAGATGAAGCATGGCCCGATCGCACTATTAGATGCGAAAGTACCAGTAGTTGCGATCGCAATTCCTGGTAGTGTTTACGAAAAAGTTATTTCTAATGCCCAAGAAGCTAAAGCCAGAGATTCTCGGTTAATTGGCGTGACTCCCGTCAACGATGGCGAGGCTGCGGAAATCTTTAACGATCTTCTTCCCGTCTCTCATGTAGAAGAATTACTTTCTCCAATTCTGACAGTAGTTCCTTTGCAATTATTGGCTTATCACATTGCCGCCCGTCGCGGTTTAGATGTCGATCAGCCAAGGAATCTCGCTAAAAGTGTTACTGTAGAATAGTATAATTTTATACCTATAATTTAAGGTAAAATGGCTTCTGAAGAAGTTTTATGGCTTGCAGAAGCCATTTCTATGGCAATAATTACAAGTATAATATATTTAGTAATACTTAAGTAAGTATTCGCTGGATTTGCAGTAAAGGGTAAAATTATCCAAATGCGATTCGCAAAAACCCGAATGTATATTTTTACGATGCCTTTATACTACAGACAAGTCTGTAAAAATTTGAGCCGATAACATCTGAGTTAATTACATCTACCAACATTATGAGCGAAATTCACCTACGTCAAATAAAGTCATACCTTCAAAAAACATTTAATAACTTGATTGACTTATCAGATTATCAAAATAAATCTGAAACAGACAGAGAGTTAATTTTCTTAACAAGAAGTCTCGCTGCATTTACTTTGATGGTTTTAGCTGATATCTCTCCTCAAGAAGCATCAAAATCGATAGTTGATGGTGGACAGGATAATGGAATAGATTCGCTTTATTTTGACAGGCGAGAAAAAATAATGTATGTATTACAGTCCAAATGGAAACAAGACAGTAAAGGTAGTGTTAAAACAGATGAGGTAATGAAATTTACTAGAGGTTTTAAAGACTTGGTAAATGCCAGATATGACAGATTTAACTTAAAATTTAATAATAAAACGCCAGATATTGAAGAAGCCCTCAATGACGCAGGAACAAGATTTGAAATAATTCTTGTCTATTCAGGTCAAACTCCCTTAGCAGATGAACCAAAAAGAGAATTGGATGATCTATTAGGTGAGATGAACGATTCATCGGATATTGTTAGTATGAGAGTTTATAATCAGGCAAATAATATATATAACATTATATCTCAAGGAGCATCTGGCAATCCTATAAATTTAGATGTTTGCCTGTTTGAGTGGGGACAAACAAAAGAACCCTATCAATCATATTATGGGCAAGTGTCTGCTAGGGAAGTAGCTGATTGGTGGACTAAACATTCTCCTAAATTGTTCTCTTCAAATATTAGGCTTTTTGTAAAAGATAGTGAAGTTAATGAAGGTATTATCAATACACTAAAAAAAGAACCGGAAAAATTTTGGTATTATAACAATGGCATAACAGCTTTGTGTTCTAGTATTGGGAAAAAACCGCTTGGCGGTAGTGGAAGAGACACGGGTATATTTGAATGTAAAGATGTCAAAGTAGTTAATGGCGCTCAGACTGTTGGATCGATAGCAAGAGCGGATCAAAATTCTCCTGAGCAAGTTGAAAAAGCAAGAGTTCTTATTCGTTTTATCTCCTTAGAAAATTGTCCTGAAGAATTCGCTACAGAAATTACTCGATTCAACAATACTCAGAACCGAATTGATCGTCGAGAATTTGTAGCTCTCGATCCAGAGCAAGAAAGAATAAAAAATGAACTTCACTTAGAAGGAATTATTTATACTTATAAGTCAGGTGAATCAATCCCAGATGGAGAAAAAGGTTTTGATTTAAATGAAGCTACGATTAGTCGAGCGTGCAAACAGAATGAGGTTTCTTTCGCCACACGAGTTAAAGATAAAATTGGTGTTTTATGGGAAGATATAGAAAAACCTCCATACAAAACTCTCTTTAATAGATCAGTAAATGGTTCTAACCTTTGGAAACTAGTTCAAATTTTAAGAGTAGTAGAGAATAAATTATCAGAAGTACAAAAACAACGAGATGGAAGAGAAAAGTTGTTTGCTACTCATAGTAATCGTCTCATACTACACCTAGTTTACAAAGCCTTGCCAGAGAATTTTTTTAGCATATCATCTGATTTAACCCCAGTACAAATTGATGATATTCAATCCATGACCTCAGAGTTTTTGGGTAGTATTATGAGTGAAAGTAGCAACCTATTCCCAACTTCCTATCCGGCAAATATATTCAGAAATGTCACAAAATGCCAGGAAATTGTGGAAAAAATTTTAAATTGAGGAGAACATTGTAGGAGTTCCACGCTATTCAATCTTGTAGCAAATAGTTTCAAACTCTTACAAAATGAGCTTTTGAGAAACTATACAACTTTTTTATTTATAAATATCACGAATCTTTGCTGCTAACAGTTGTACTGCTCATTTGTTCTCGCAAAATTGCAACTTGAGAAATCATTATTTTCTCTAGTGCCCCAGTTTCCATCGCTCCCATCCAACGAATCATTGACGAGAGAAATAATTCTTTGAGGTAGGCAAAAGAAAAGCCTTCGGTTAATTCAACTATCTGACTTACAGCCAGTTCAGACAATTCCATTGCACTTTTTAATTTATCATTCCACAATGTGACGTAGGCTTCTCGCTCTGGGAACGCTGGTAGATCAAAATGATATTTACGATCAAAGCGACTGGGGCGATGCCTACGGCGGGCTTCGCCAACGCTAATTGCTGAATCTAAACGTTCGGGATGATTAGTGGTTGCAATGGTAACAATTCCTTGATTAGAGGCGAAGCCATCAAGCTCATTTAAAAAGAAAGAGCGGTTTTCATCATTCAATAGAGAATCAATATCTTCTAATACTAAAACACACGGAGCAGACTGACGTGCTTGGTTGAATACTTTACGGATATTGTCGCTATCAGTAGCATACTCAGACTTAAAGCTTTTAACGTATAAGCAAGGCTGCTGCATTTGGTTAATCAACGCTTTAACTGTATGCGTCTTTCCATTTCCTGGTGAGCCAATAAACAAAATACCACGTTTCCAAGGAACGCTATAATTTGCGTAAGTTTCCTGGGAAGCAAAGAAGTTTATTAGGTCATCTTGAATATCTTGTTTAAGAGTTTTATGCAAAACTAGATTCTCAAAAGTTGCGCTTTGAATAGATTGAAATAGATCGGGATTTTTATCCCAATAACCATCTTCAAAAACTAACAGTTCATCACGAATTTCTGAGTTCCACTCACAAACAGCTGCAAAAAACTTTTCAGCTACTTCTAAAGTATCTGCCAAAATCCAAGAATAGCGAGTTTTACAATAACCTTCATTCCAACTCATTAAGAGGACATCAAGTTTATATCCTTGCCACGAAACTTGAAATCTGGCATTTTCATTATATTTATAAATCTCGTTTTCCATGCCATTCCAACCAGTAAGCATCTGGTTATGGATATGATTATCATATTTGATTTTGCAGAAATCTGCCTCAGCGTACTTTTCTAAATTGAAGGAACTATCATTACTTTCTAGTAAAGCTTTTTTAGGATAAATAGCTGCTAACTCCTGACTAACATGATAAGAGATAGCATTATTAGATAAGCTAAGAGCAGATGTAATTAGTTTTTGAATTTTCATGTTTATTGATTTTTCTGGTTAGTTAGGGCTGAGAAAGATATCAAATTAAGCTAATCTAACATTAAGACAGCAAATTTGTGGATTCTTATTTAAAGAATTATTCTTCAAAATATAAAATCTGATATGTCAGACTCTAAATTTACTACTCCTGTGGCTCAAGCATCCCTCCACTCTGAATTGTCTGAGCGATCGCCTCTTCCTAACCTGCGAGAGAAGATTCTCGCAATCCGCAACAGTCTACGCCCAGGACAACAACAAATGGCTGACTGGGGATCTGGGCCATTGGCTATTTCTGCGGTTCCTGGTGCAGGCAAATCTACGGGAATGGCGGCGGCGGCGGCGATCGCAATTGCCCGTCAATATGAACGTTATGCCCAGTCGCGCCCATCTTCGCGTCGTCATCTGGTGGTTGTCACTTTTACTCGTTCTGCTGCTGCCAATATTAAAGCAAAGATCCGCAAATTCTTACGAGATGATTTATCTTTACCGCAGACTGGATTTTTCGTCTATACTCTACATGGTTTAGCGTTGAACATTGCTAGCCGCCATTCTGATTTATCCGGTTTGCAGTTAGAAAATGTCACATTAATTACACCAACTCAAAGTCATCGCTTTATCCGCACAGCCGTAGAGCAATGGATTGCAAATAATCCCGGAATATATTTGCGGTTATTAGAAGGTCATCAATTTGACGGAGAAGAGACAGAAAGGTTGCGTCGTCAATCGGTGCTACGAACCGAAGTATTGCCAGAATTAGCGAATACGGTAATTCATGAAGCCAAAAGTTCGGGGATATCGCCAGAAAAATTACGGGAGTGGAGTAGACAAACCACAGACGAATATACAATTTTGAGTGTAGCGGCGGGATTGTATGAGCAATATCAAAACTTAATGCGATCGCGTGACTTTATCGATTACGACGATATGATTTTAGCCGCACTCCGCGTTTTAGAAAACGACAGCGCCCGTCGCATCGAGCAAAATCAAGTTTTCGCAGTTTTTGAAGACGAAGCTCAAGATTCCAGCCCCCTACAGACGCAACTGTTAGAAATTTTAGCCAGTGATGGGAAAATAAATGGAGATGACGAAGATAATTCTTCACGCCTAACTCCTAACTCCGCACTCCTAACTCCTAACTCAGCACTCAGCACTCAGCACTCAGCACTCAACCTAGTCCGAGTTGGCGATCCTAATCAGGCGATTAATTCTACTTTCACCCCAGCCGATCCGATTTATTTTCGGCAATTTTGCGAAGAGTGCGATCGCATCGAACGATTGGCAACGATGGATCAAGCCGGTCGCAGTAGTAGAATTATCATTGAAGCTGCTAACTTTGCCCTCTTATGGATCAATAATCAGTCCTTAGCAAAAACGAATAACGGACAAAAGATTCCTGACAACCGACAAGTACCATTTCGCTTGCAGACAATTCGCCCTGTTGAAACAGGAGATCCCCAAAAGAACGCCAACCCAGCACCAATCGGACGGGGATTAGAACTTTATACTCCGCGTGACATTCATCACACCGTTGAATTGTTATCTCAAAGAATAATTGAGTTATTTGGCGAAGATCCAACACAAAATAGTGCAGCGATTTTAGTGCGAGAAAATCGCCAAGGAAGATGGTTATCAGAGGCTCTAGCACTTGTATGCAAAGAGCATAAAATTACACTTTACGATGTGGGAGAACGCGATCGCCGTTCCCATGTTCCCCAAGAGATTTTAGCATTACTGCAATTTTGCGATCGCCCCCACTCCCCTGATTACCTCAAAGCCGCCTTAGAAGCATTAGTACAGCGCCAGTTAATTCCTACCCAAGACCTCAACGCCCTTGCAAGTCTCCCAGAAGAATTTTTGTATCCTGGCCCCCTAGCAGCAGCCCAGCCAGAAACAGTCCAAAAAGCTGCCCGATTGTGTCGCAATTTACTTCGCGCCCGCTTGGAATTGCCCCTCTACCAGCTAATTTCCTTTCTCGCCTTGACCTTAAATTACGACCAAGCAGAATTGGCAACAGCTGACAAACTTGCAGAACGGGTAAATCAGCAGATAGCTGGCAATAGTTCAATGGGGGGAATGCTATCAGCTTTAAGTGAAATCGTCAGTTCCGAACGCTTTGAACCAGTTGAAACCGAAGATTCGGAAGAACGTTACACTCGGCGCGGTCAACTGACCATTATTACCATGCACAAAGCCAAAGGGCTAGATTGGGACTATGTATTTCTTCCCTTTCTCCACGAAAACTTGATTCCTGGTAGATTTTGGGTTCCTCCCCAAAGCCAGTTCTTAGGGGATTTTACCTTATCAGAAGTAGCCCGCGCCCAAATTCGTGCTGCTCTCCACGGAGAATCAACCATACCAGATGTTACACAAGCATGGGAACAAGCAAAGCATTTGAAAATATCTGAGGAGTACCGTTTATTGTATGTCGCCATGACACGGGCCAAGCGTCTGGTGTGGATGTCAGCAGCGCAGAAAGCCCCCTTTACTTGGAGTAAGCCGGACAATTTACAGGAACAAGCACCTTGTCCAGTTTTTCCAGCATTAAAGCGGCAATTTCCCGAATGTGTGGCGAATTTAGCGGTAATGGCTAAATAAAGGCGATCGCAACTTTTACAGTTATTAGCGATCGGATTGTGAATATTTGTAGGAAATAAGATACCTATAGTGGAAGTTGCCGTTTGAAAATTGGTGTTATAGATTGGTGCTGAGATTTTAATTAGAAATTAATTTACCAATGAAAACCCAACAGTTGACAACGACACAACAAAATAAACTTAGCAAGACAAAAAAACAGTCTTTTCCTGGCATTAGTATTGGTACTCCTAAAGTACCATTCCGCCAATGCAAGAAAACTGTACAACAGCATGAGTTACTCAGTGATTGGGAACACGCAAGTTAATTTTATAACATCCTCTCATTCCAACTTAGCAGTCGTGACGCATAAATTAGGATTGCAATGGATTCTTTCGGTCTATTGCCATAAACCAACAATCTGAGTATTCCCCAATTCTTTCTAAATTAAAAAGATTATTTCTTCCTTCATAAAATTCTCAAACTTGTGCATTAGTTAGCCATTTTGCCATCAACTGATAATCATATATTTCATCTCCCATTAGACGAATAGCAACTTCGTCTTGTTCAATTAGCATTTACTGTGTAGATAGATTTTTATAGCCAATATTTAAATGATTATAGTTTGTTCAAAATGTCTATCATCTTGTTGCAAAATTATGAAAAAGCAAAAGGGAATTCCACACCCGCTTCGTAAACATGGAATTCCCTTTAGATTTTGCCTTACCTCTAACAAAAGATCCCTATGCCAAGCTTAAATTTATTCAATTGCCACCAGAGACAACAGACTTATTATGTATAGCAGTGTCTTCAGGCTTTCTCTGCCACTTGCCATCGCTGCCTGGTTCGTATTCATTCTTGACACTATTCCAAGCAATTTCACGCGCACCCTCTTCACTCATACCATTACTTTGAGCAGCATTTAATGCGGCTACAAAAATCTGCTGTGCGTGTTCAGGCAACTGTTCTGTAATTTCATTAGGCAATTCATTTATTGTTTGATCAGCCATATACTTACTCCGATTATCTCAAGTTAAGTTCATGTTAAAAAACTTGCAAGAGAATTTCCTCTTTCTGGAAGTAGAGAAGCAAATAATCATACTTTTGGCTGAGTTAAACGATTTTTAAATCAGTAATACAATAATATTGATGCTCATCGCCACAATTGTGGTATAGGAGAAAGATAGATTCACTAAAACATCGGTGATGCGATCGCTCCATGAACAATACGATTTAGAATTCCTTCCTTCTCTCTGTGTTCTCTGCGTCTCTGCGGTTTATTGCTTCTGACTCAGATTAATTTTTAAAGGCTGTATTTATATAGTAAATACAGCCTTTATCAGTACATAAATACTGAGTAACTCCAAACTAGGCAATACTCAAATTAACTCGGGCAATTAAATCGTTGTAATCTTTATCGCCGCCATTTGCCAAATCCTCAAACCCAAAAGCGTTATTACCTAACAGGCGAATATGATCTACTTTGTCAGCGTTAGCGCCCAAGAAAGAGAAGTAAACTGCTGGATCATTATTAGTATTGCTATCAAGAATTGCATCAGGCCCGGCATTTACAATCATAAATGGGGCGAAAATAGCACCAGGTTGAAAAGTACCTGTGAAAGTTGCTGTACCTTGGTTAGCCACACTTAAATCAATACCAGCGACACGGTTACTAATAGCTGCTTGAGTATAACCCGCCTGTCCAACAAGGATATCTGCTTTACCATCACCATTGGTATCGATGCCACCATTCTCATCACTTACCTGATAAAACCCGACAAAGTTGTTAAAAGCTGCTTCTCTATTAACCACAAATTCGGCTTTTACCAATTGTGTCACATCCCGTAAATCAATCAGTTCGGCTTCAGATTTTCCTTGAAGACCGCTACCTAAAGGTAAGTTTTGGTCTGTTGCTTCAATATTGACAACCAAATTCTGAAAATTGAGAGAGAAGCCTTTATCATCTACATTCGTGTCTGAGGCAAAAAGCACCTGAGAAAATGAAGTTTGTCCAGATAACACCGCCTGAGTAGTGCTATTACGGATTAAATAAAATCTTAGGTTGCTCTCAGAGTTGAATTCCAGTAACCTTGTCAGGTCGGTGGGATTCAAACCATTGGGTAGTTTGGCAAAAGATGAGAGAAGTACTGTTGCTCGTTGGAGAGCTAATTCTGTGTAATTTGCCGCACCAGGGGCTACACCGTTAATTCTACCTTCTGCATCGTCAACGACAAATACACCCAGTTCATCGACTTCTTGAGAGGTGTTGCTTTTAATCTTGACTGAGAGTTTGGTTTTTTCACCGTTAACTTGATTTTTTATAGTAAAGATATCACCTGTGATTCTTGTAAGTAGGCTGATTGGTTGGATAGTAGAAGTAATTTTTTGAGCAACAGTGAGTGCAAAATCATCACTAACTTCAGCCCCGCCTGGATCTGTGGCGGTGACTTTAATGTTCAAGCTACCCACATTATTATTTGTAGGAATGCCGATGAAAGTCCGCTTATTAGCATCAAAAATTAACCAACTGGGTAGTGGATCGCCATTATCTAAGGTAGCAGTGTAGGTTAGGGTATCTTCAAGATCCACATCGCTAAAGGTATTTTCAGGGATGATGAAGTTGAAGGTAGTTTCTGCTGTGGCTTCTTGGTCAGCGATCGCCTGATCTAAAATTGGTGCATTATTGGCTTTAGCAATTGTGAGTGCAAATACATCACTAATTTCAGCAAAAGCCGGATCTGTGGCGGTAACTTTGATGTTCAAGCTACCCACGTTATCATTTGTAGGAGTGCCGATGAAGGTAAGATTATTAGGATTGAAGGTTAACCAACTAGGTAGTGGATCGCCGTTTTCTAAGGTAGCAGTGTAGGTTAGGGTATCTTCAAGATCCACATCGCTAAAGGTATTTTTAGGAATGCTGAAGTTGAAGGTAGTTTTGGCTGTGGCTTCTTGGTCAGCGATCGCCTGATCTACAATTGGTGGACTGTTGACTTTAGCAATTGTCAATATAAACACATCACTGACTTCATCCCCAAAAATATCATTGACAGTGACTTTGATATTCTGATCGCCTAAATTTCCCAGCGTAGGAGTACCGCTAAAATGATGGGTGACAGGATTAAAAGTTAGCCAACTAGGTAAGGGGTCGCCGTTTTCGAGGGTGGCAGTATAGGTGAGACTATCACCAGCATCAACATCAATGAAAGTGTTCTCTGGGATAGTGAAATTGAACTGCGTATTTATGACTGCCTTTAGATTAGCGATCGCCTGAACTAACTCTGGTGCATCGTTGACGTTTTTAACAGTGAGTGCAAAGTCATCGCTGACTGCAACCCCTAAAATATCCCTAGCGGTAACTTTGATGTTGAGATTAGCAACATCCTCGTTTAAAGGAGTACCACTGAAGGTTTTGGTAACAGCATTAAAACTCAACCAATTCGGTAATAGGTCGCCATTTTCGAGAGTAGCAGTATAAGTGAGGGAATCTCCAGCATCGACATCAATGAAGGTGTTTCCTGAGAAAGTGAAATTGAAAACTGTGTCTTCTGTTGCTTCTTGATCTGCAATCTCATTCGCTACCTCTGGCGGATCATTGACATTGTTAACAGTGAGTACGAAAACATCACTGACTTCAGCAAAAGCAATATCCGTGGCGGTAACTTTAATGTTCAAGCTACCGACGTTTGCATTTAAGGGAGTACCACTAAAGGTTTTGGTCGCAGCATTGAAGCTTAACCAACTGGGTAGAGGATCGCCATTTTCAAGAGTCGCAGTGTAAGTGAGAATGTCGCCAGCATCAACATCGGTGAAGGTGTTATCTGAAAAAGTGAAATTGAAAACTGCGTCTTCTATTGCTTGTTGAGGAGCGATCGCCGTCACTAACTCTGGCGCATCATTGGTGTTGGCAACTGTC
>NZ_JAYGHE010000088.1:0-24315 GCF_034931145.1 Nostoc sp. UHCC 0252
CGGATTTCTCTTAACATTCAACACTTTTGGCTTCAGGGAAAACACGTCTTTTAGTAAATACTCTGAACTATAAGCCACTGTAAAATTGCTGCTAATACTAAGGCAGAAATGAAATTGCTGGTGAAGTTTCCGCAGTGGGGGATTGCGATTGTGGATGCGGTGTTGGTTGATTGGGAGAGGTAAAAATCACACTGTCTCAAAATAGTGTGCAGCTAAAGCGATTGCCGGTTGACGGTTGTAGATCAAGATTCCCTTGCATTGATACCGCGCAACGACGAATTATTTTCTGAAAACGGGGACGCATAATCTGCGACTCGATTCCATCCCCACTTATAAGCAGTGTCAACTAGAATTTCTTTACCATTGCGGAACTTGATAAATTCCTGCCCGTGGTCATAAAATATGTCTGCAACCAGTTGATTACGCTCGTCGTAACCCCACTTATCCACTGCTGCCCGCCACCAGCGCTTTCCGGGTGAGAGCAACTGTTCAAGTTCTAAATACTCCGGCTTCCAGTATTTGGTGCGCCATTGATTTGCCAGTGCCTCAATTAGTATCGCAGTTGGGTAGATCGGTTTCAGGTTTTCTTCGAGCCAGAGTATATAAACTATCGCGCTCCTGAAAGCATCTTCTAAACAATAGCTGGATGCTTCTAGAGTTTCTTGGAGTTGCTCGTCACTGAAATTTACGCCGAGCGATTGCAGGGCTGGAGCGTACAAATCAAATAATTCTTGTTCTACTGAGTCGGCAGACCAGAACCACATAAGAAAAAGAAAACTCCTGCTGGGTGGCTAAATAAAATTTAGCATTTAGCGTGCTTCGTGTTGATGTGGGGACAAGTAGCGATCGCTAATCAAACTCAGGGGCAGGTAGAACAGGGAAATTCCGCTTCGTTGTTGGTTGAAAATTCAGTTTCGGGTGTAGAAATCAAAGCAGATCATGAAGGTACTTGTTCCGCCGCGTCCGTGCAAAATTCTGAAAAGTGGTCGCATGAGGCGATTGTAGCGAGGTCAAATGTGCGACCTCTGAGAAGGGAAAAACTCAATCGAGCGGGGAATTCAGGGGAGAATACGGGTTTTGACTTCTTGCAAGAGTGTTGGGATGATCCGGCTTTGCAGATTATGATCAAAAAGCTTTTGGCGAAGTTTCCGCAGTGGGGTATTGGGATTGTGGATGGTGCGTTGGTTGATTGGGACAAGTAGCGATGTCCCCGACAAGCCACTTCGCACGGGACTTAAAAATTTTGATGCAAAAAAACTAGCCTTAAATCTTTACAGAGCAGAGGAAATATACCAAGACTCAAAAATACTTGAAACCCAGATATATCAAGAAACTAAGCAAATCGATGTCAAAGTTTCCCCTAATATACATTTAAGGTATTTTTATTTAAGTCCCGCTATTTGGTTGAACTTACACAATCCCTAAGTTTAAACTAGTTGAATGTCTAGATTAGCTTGAAAACCAATAGGCTTATTTTCAACAATGGCGAATCTAGATTCTTGGAAGAACAAAGAACCATTTAGAGGATCATAACTGAAGTCGCTAGTGGAAATAGCACCAAACCCTGCTTGAGAAACTTGAATTTTGTCACCTTCAACAGCCTTGAAATCTTTGATAATGTCAACACCCTCTAATACACTGGTAAAAACAAATTTATCTGCACCTTGTCCCCCAGTGAGAGCATCTGTACCTAGCCCACCAGCAAGTGTGTCGTTTCCGCTCTTACCAGAAAGTGTATCGTTCCCACCATTACCAAATAACAGATTATTTTGTTTATCTCCAACAATCGTGTCACTTTGATTTGTACCTTTGATATTATCAAAGTTTATAAATGTGAACCCAGCTGTATTTCCGCTAGGAAGATTATTAATTACGAAACTTTGAGTTTCAAGGTTAGCGTTAACTGATGCATCTCCAATTATAAAGGGCGATGAAGAAGAAATTGAGGCATCTATAGTGTTATTTCCAACACTCGCATCAACAACAACGTTTTCAAAATTAAAAAGTACATCTGTACCTAGTCCGCCACCTTTTTTAAGAGTTCCATCAATGAAAATGGTAGAGCTTACACCTATTTTACTGTAATCAGCCGTATCAGTACCATCTCCACCATTTAAGGTATCGTTGCCTGCACTACCTCTAATAATGTCATTGCCGCCGCTACCAGATAATTGATTATCAACAGCATCACCAGTAATAGTGTCCTTTTGATTTGTACCAATTACATTGACAAAATTTTTCACACTGACTATTATCGGTGGCGAACCGACAACTCTAATTTCTAGTCTTTCTTTAGATAAATCAGCTACTATTGATACATTTGTACTGCCAGTAGTTGCATCAATAATATTAGTCTGTCCTCTAGCACCAATAACAGTTTCAAAGAAATCCCTAAACGTATCAGTTCCAATTACGCCTTTTTGAATCACCACTGGTTGGAGTGTTACAGGTTGTTCTAAGTCACTGTAATCAATGGTATCGCTACCATCTCCACCAGTAATGGTATCATCACCTGCACTTGCGATAATTCTGTCATCCCCAGCAGTTCCGATTAGAATATCGTCCCCATCAGTACCTGTAATTATTGCCATAATCTTGGTTTGCCTGTTTTTGAGTAACTGCTGTATAGTAACTTGTTATCATCTGTATTTTTCTTGAAAAAATGTTGCAGAATATAGCTACTAACTAAGATTTCCCCGCAAACTTTTGCAGGATGTTTATACTTCTTGACAGATGTATCGCCCCAAAACATCAAAATTTTGTAACTATTGATGTGTCTGCTGTTGAAGTTCCAGAGTTGACAGAAGAAAAACAGCGCGATAAGCCTGACGGCATGGCTACGCTTACCGCCTCCAGTCAGCGTGCAACGGGATTGTTAGCTCTTTGGCGTTATTTCAATGGACGACTGAGAAATTTGTTAATTTGATACACTGTATCCTGTTTAACACCAGCAAGTATATCTTTCCGAACTATCTTTCCATCTTGTCTTCTTCGAGCTAATTGAACAACTTGAACGTAAGCAACGCCTGCCGTTGCGCCAATGAAAATTTGTTTGCTGGCTAGTGTAGCCTCTACAATTTGGTTGAGTGGGTATTGAACTGAGGGATACCAAAGTAGAATTTTAGAATATTTTATAGTCAAAAGTTTTCTGCTTTTGTCGAAAGTAAGAGAAGCAATCTGCGGAAACTGAAGCAAGCCGATGGCTGTAAGAGACAATAAAGCAACTCCTAGTAAAGGAATAGAAGCGAAAGTGACTGTGAATAAGTAACCAAGATTTCTTTTATTTCCTGGAAACAAAAGATGAACCAGCAGCCAACCAATAGCAAAAGATATAGCAAAGGATTCATCGTTGGACAGAGACAGATTTTCCGAGATTGCTACAAAACAGATAGTAACAAGAACATTCACCCCTAGCGCTAAACATACCAGTTCGAAAGCACTGGTAAGCTCTTCACGCCTGATCACTAGTCGCTCTTCCGTAGACTCTACAATCTTCATGATTATTACGTTAACGTAAGTTCGAGAAAACTAAAAAATGGCAGGAGGTAGCGCAGGCAAGTCTTTAGGGTAAATGTCAATAGAGGGTTTGTTGGGTAAGTAAGTATAAGCAACTAAACCAGCTACCAAATTAACCAATACGAAGGCTTATACTGCTGGCATAAAATTTGACTTCTTAAAACTTTTCAAATACCCTCTTAATATTACTCTATAAGGATCATGATGAAAAATTAGCCAAACTGCTTAATCAATAGTTGTTTGTACAGATGCCTTGCTGAACAAACGTGGACTTGTAATCTTCAGCTTACCTTCGCTAGCTAGCTCCTCAGAATGTGTTAAATCAATCTCGCGGCTTTTGAAAATCCAGTACGATGCAAATATAAAAATTGCAACTGCTTCAACAAAGAAAACTGTTGATCTTGCCTCTGAAATAGGTTGTAAAACTAATGTCAGTAGCACAGTGATTATAGGAAAAACGATCATTCCTATGCCCATTAGAGGATATATCCTACTGTAAAAAGATCGAATACTATCATTTTTTATCAGCTTAAGCGTATCTGATGCTCTAAAAATGCAAACATACGCAATGGACAGGAAAAACAGAATTGCGAAAGTCCCATGTAGCGAGAATTTGCTACATGAGTTACCGCAACCCCACTCCATAGGAAATAGCGCAACACCGACAACAGAGACTCCAGCAAGGTTTAATGCATAGTTTTCATAATTCGTGTAACCTCTATAGAGATACAGAAAGACCCCAACTGCACACAAGATACCAACAAATACGTCCCTCGTAGTACCACCTCCGCTATGATAATAAGCACTCATTGACTCTTGAAGCGGTAGGTTAGAGCGAATATACCCTACAATCCATAAAAGAAAAGGCAAGACAATTGCAAGCCCCGCTATTCCAATGCGAAGATTAGTATACGTAGAAGTGATATGGTCTTGCAGATGCTCTTGAGGTTGCTCTTGTTTTAAGCTCATTTACTTTTTAACTCCTGAAAAGTTTATCTATGCAGATTTTAGAAAAATTATCGACTTGTTTGTTGACACAATGTTATATGTCATTGGAGGCTTTTTTGCATAAATCGAAAAAAGACACATTTTTCATGGATTTGAGCAGTAATTAGTCTGCCATCTTGTAACTATCCCTATTACCTAACTGCATTATGCAGTTAAGCTTCAATTCGACAAGAAACTGAATATAATTCCTTTGCCTGGCTGATTTTCAGTTCTCATAAAACACAAGATGTATTAAAGCGATTCTTTGTTTAGACTGGGATACTAATCTGCATAATGGTTAATGTAAGTAGTGTCTATATAAAGCTACAAATGTACAGAACTGAATTCCAGAAAGCAGAATTCTTTCTAATGAATTTGTATTTCTCAGCTTTGGGCAGGGCAACTGTACATCATTCCTCATCAATTCTCCCCTAACTCATGCCATTGCTGCGGGAGTGGACATTAAACTTGTAGCCTTTATTGGCCATAGCTTCTAGCTTTTCTTTGTGCCATTCTACCCTGTATTGAATAAACTGATAGGATTCATAATTAATTACCGAAGAAAGGCAGAGGGCAGGGGGCAGAAGGCAGGAGGAAGAAAATATATTTTTTGCCCTCTGCCAAACGGGTTTAAAGCCCCTAAATTTATTTATGAATAAAGGTAAAAAAATGTATTTTGAGACGCATAGCGCAAAAAATACAGCGTCCATTATAAATCCCCTAAATTTATTTATGGGGATTACCTCCTGCCTCCTGCCTTCGTCCTCCTGCCTCCTTAAAAATTATCGAAGTTTTATTCTTAGTCAGCAACCTAAATCAATATGAAAGTATTACCCTACGATAGCTTTACAATTTTGACAGATGATCCACTGTCTATAGTTCTGCAAAGGCTGAATGCTTTAGTTGAACCTACGAAAAAATTCAGATTTTCTACTAAACACGCCCCTTATCAAGGAAGTATTTCTGAGTCAGGCTTTCAAATCAGCCGCATAATTCACTACGATAACTCCTTCTTACCAGTGATTCGAGGGCGCTTTGAAGTAAAATCTGATCAAACAGTGATTCATGTACAAATGAACGCACATCCTTTTGTAATGGCATTTTCAGGATTCTGGTTTTTATGTTGGTATAGCGCAGTTATTTCAATGACATTGGCAGGTGCTATGCCTAATAATACGGCTGCATTAGTTACAGGTATGCCTATACTAATTTTAATTATTTTTTGGGGAGCTTTTTGGTCAGAAGCAAATCGTAGTCGCAATGAACTAACTCAAATTATTCAGGGACAAATATCCCCAGTGCTGAAAAATGATCGCACGAGGCGATTGTAGCTTTTGTCAAATATGCGACTGGAGCGGATGCAAAAACTCAAAGTTGCGGCGAATTCGGGGCAGAACCCGGAGTTTGAGTTTTTGCAGGAGTGTTGGGATGATCCCGCGAAAGCAGATTGTGATCAAGAAGTTACTGGTGAAGTTTCCGCAGTGGGGTGTTGCGATCGTGGATGGGGTGTTGATGAAGTGGAATGAGTAGCTTTAAAAGTAGCAATTCCTACATCAGCGATCGCCATTTTAACCACTGGCATATTCCAGCACTCGTTATCACTCCCAACGCAGCAGTCTCTACCAATATTTCTTTGCCGTTGGTGAACTTGATAAACTCAGTGCCTTCATCATAAAAACATCAGCAGCAAGGCGAAGTTGCTTTTGCATACTACAATTGTAGTATTTATACTATTAAATACAAGCTGAGAGTTTCCAAAGTCTGTAAGGTTTTTTATGAGTTATGATTTTTCGGTGCGAAGTTGTGATTTAAACAAGCTCAACTCCATGACCAAATATCCTAGTATTCCAACGTATCATTCGTTAGGTGATAAAGGGAGATTGCTTGATAAGTTTGTTAGTTTTGATCGCGAGGTTATCTTAACCGAGAAAGTAGATGGTACTAACTCTCGCATTATTATGCTGCCCGATGGTAACTACATTTTAGGCAGTAAAGAAGAATTGTTGTTTGCGAAAGGCGATCTCATTGGTAATCCAGCATTGGGAATTGTAAACGCTCTTCATAATGTTGCAGATTTACTGCCGCAGCCAGAGCATAATATTAATGTTGTTTATCTTGAACTGTATGGTGGCAAAGTCACGGCTGCCAGTAAGCAATATACAGCACAGCAAAATGTTGGTTGGCGGCTATTTGATGTTGCGGTGATCACTGATATTACCATGCTGTTTACGAAGTCCGTACAACAATTAGCATTATGGCGAGACAACGGTGGGCAGACATTTCTAGATGAAGACCAACTCAAGAAAGCATCTATTGATTTTGGGTTTGAACTAACACCGCGACTTGCAACTGTTGAGGCATTGCCCGTAAGTATTGAGGAAACTTATGAGTTTCTCAAAGCTTTGTTGCCAAAAACCTTATTAGCTCTGGATGAGGGTGCTGGTGGTCGAGGCGAGGGTATTGTTGCCAGAACTTTTTCTCGAAGTACGATCGCTAAGATTCGTTTTGAGGATTATGAACGTCACACTAAACGTAATCAGTGATTGAGTCAGCTTGGATTGTTTGAAAACTTAATTAGCCAATTGGTATTGCAACAATTACGAGAAAGATTACAAAGCATCCGTGCGATGTATGGATTCAATCAACTCCTCAACTTCTTCTTCATCCAGACATTGTTTCATTTGGGTGGTGAACCACTCAAGTTCTTCCGGTTCTGTGTCCGTGACTCGGTAGACCAGTAATGTTCCTGCAACACGGGCAAGAGTAAGAGTAAGAGGTGATGGGGAAACGTGGCTCAGTAGATCGCACGCACTCTGGTATATTTCCATGACTGATAATTCGGACAAAGGAGATCCCAACTGAGCAGAAAGCTGTTTTAGATCCTCCTGAATAGATGAATGGAAGCCTGGATCTTCGGGATGGGAAAGAGGGTTACTCATAATTGTTGTTGAAATGCCATTGGATTGGGACTGGAAGCAATGGATCTGGAAACTCAGCAACGATACGATTACGTACATCATACCCCCACTTGGAAGCTGCGCCATTCCATTACCTTTGCCTGGGTGACTCTAACTTAGGGTAGTTCAATCTACTCATCACTCCATGCAATAGGATTCCACTGTTGCTGTAAGGCTCGAATCAAAATGGCATTCGGGACTATTTTGTATAGCGTTAACGTGCCAGAAAAGATTGACTCAACCAATATCCAATTGTCGCAAATATAATTATTGATGTTACAGGTATAAACCATACCCCTAAATTGGGATTTTCTGTAGTCGCTAGATGGAATATTTGCCATTCGATGTAAACAAATATCCAAACCATCTCACTTTTTAACCAATTCAGCATCGAATAAGCAATTTGATACTGCCTTAAAGCGTTTTCTTCAGTAATTACAACTGGATAATTAAATGTATTGGGATAACGACTAATAAATGTTAAAAGTCCATAAATTGCTAAACCAAAAATTGGTAACAACCACAGAACTTTTTTGCTCCCCCAACCATCGGCTTGTCCATCAAATCTAAAGTGGACAGGTATAGTATCCGGTAATGTTGACCAAGCGTGAATAGCGATGCCGAATAATCCCACAAGTCCTACCAGTGCGCTCAAGTTTAGCATCTGTGCCGAATCGAATCCAGGAATAACAATATCAGGTCTAGCATAAATAATGCCCAATAAATTTGGCTTATTCGCTTATATCCACCGAATATAATTCGGGGGTTTTACGCTCAAAGTTGCGGCGAATTTGGGGCATAATCCGGGGTTTGAGTACTTGCTCTCCTGCTGGCAAGATGCAGATTGTGATTAAGAAGTTGCTGGCGAAGTTTCCGCAGTGGGGGATTGCGATTGTGGATGGGATGTTGGTGAAGTGGGAGGGATAGCGTGAGCGGTAGTTTGAGGACTTTATAAAGTAAAGTTTTGTAAACTTCTCAAGTTCTTGCGAAAAACCGGAGTTTTTGGGTGAAAACTTAGTAGCCTAACTACTAGCTACTAAACAGCTAGTAACCTGGTTTATACTTAACTAAACTTTGCTACTGCTATTAGTGGAGGCTTACAATGTCAGGTTTGGGGTTTACTCGTTGGGGTGCTTTACTGACTATCGCTCTCGGTGTCAGCTTTTGTACCGTTGATTATGCAAGCGCTGAAGTTGCTACCTCAACTTCGGGACTTGGAAATGCCGGAAATATTACTATCAATTCTAGTTCC
Source organism: Nostoc sp. UHCC 0252 (assembly GCF_034931145.1). NCBI lineage: Bacteria > Bacillati > Cyanobacteriota > Cyanophyceae > Nostocales > Nostocaceae > Nostoc > Nostoc sp. UHCC 0252. Next base: position 8,713 of record NZ_JAYGHE010000088.1, read on the forward strand.
TTATTATTACAACATGGCGCTCAACTTGTTGCCTCAACCCGTGAACAAGGGAATGCAGATACAATTAAAGTTAATACTACTGATTTATTTAGCATTTCTGGTAGCAGTTCAAACATTAACAGTGGCTTGTTCGTTGACTTTCAAAGTTCGACGGGTACTGCTGGAGATATTATCATCACCTCACCTAGAGTTATCTTAGATAACAATAGCGGACTCAACACCGAATCTTCTTTAGGTAATGGTGGCAATATATCTAATAACTCTACTGATGTAATTTCTATAGGCAACGGTGGCAATATTTCCATCAACACTCCAACAATCTTAATAGCAGTCAAGCCTGTTCCCGAACCAACTTTACCATTGAGTGTGTTTGCAATCGCTGCTTTTTATTCTGGTTGGAGATTAAAACGTAAGCACAAGCAAACTCATGAATTGAAAGCTTGATTTACCCAAAAGATCAACTTAGCTAGATAAAAGCTATGGCATTAATGGTTTATGCATCCTTACTTTTTTTTAAGAATGCATAAACCATTAATGCGTTAAATTAATAACCCCAAGATGAATAAAATAGCCACAGCAAACATAAGAGCATGATTATGAATTCAACAAATCCCCCTGAAAATGTTATTAATTGCTTGCAGACTATCTTGAATGCCACAGCTACAGGAAATTACGAACTTTTTCTCACAGTTGGTGATTCAGGCTACAGAAGAGATATTACCAAAGAAATTTTTGATCAAGTTAGCTCCCCGCTAATTCCTCGGATGTCTGAGGGTTATACAACCACTTATTTCGGCGATCTCAAACAAGGAGAAACTCAGACCTATTTGTGGAAGCTGAGTTTTGCTGATGATGGATATGAATTTATAGTACGTATGGGGATGATAGGGGACAAAGTTAATCTGATATGGATTACTTAAAATAAAAGATTGTTGCATTGAACCCAAAGCCCTTTATGTTCCTTGCGCGTTTCATAGAGACGATACCTGTTCCGTCGTACCTGTCCCCAGTACTGAAAAATGGTCGTATGAGGCGATTGTAGCGAGGTCAAATCTGCGACCTGTAAGAAGGGAGAAACTCAATCGAGCGGCGAATTCGGGGCAGAATCCGGGGTTTGGATTCTTGCAAGAGTGCTGGGATGGCCCGGCGAAAGCAGATTGTAATCAAGAAATTGCTGGTGAAGTTTTCACAATGGGGAATTGCTTGTGTGGACGGGGTACTAGTGAAGTGGAATGAATAGTGATGCCTACGACAACTCTATTCTGAGGAAAACCCACTTATTGCTGTTTCTACACTTGTTCAACTTGCCATTGCTCAAGTTCCTCTAAGAATACTATTCTTTGGCACTTGTATTTAAGATAATTACCTTAATAATTACTAAATGTTAATGCAATCTTTACAGCTCTTTAACTTCTGCTTATACAAGCAAAGCTATATTGCGATCGCTAAGTTTTGCTGAATTTCTGTAACTTTAACAGAAACAATTGTGGTTTATTTAAATAAATAGTAACAAATGAAGAACTCTCATTTTTTCAGGGCTATTCTACCTATTGCTGTACCAGCAGTAATATCTTTCACTCTGCTTAATTATCTACAAAAGCCACTAACTGCCCAAACCTCAAGTGTTCATTTGAGAATGGGCAATCCTAGCAATGCTGGCAGTAGTTACAGTAATCGTTTGTTGAGCAAATCTCAATACGCAGTTTCCCATAACTGCTATAGAGGGACACCTAATTGGGTAAGTTGGCAGCTAAACACATCATGGCTAGGAAGCGCACCTCGCCAAGATGATTTTCGTGCAGATACTACATTACCTTCAAGCTGCTACCGAGTCACTTCTTCTGATTACACTGGCAGTGGCTTTGATAGAGGACACATGGCTCCGTCCGCAGATAGGACAAATACTATTGCCAATAACTCTGCTACTTTTTTAATGACAAATATAATCCCTCAGTCACCTGATAATAACCAGGGCCCTTGGGCTGCACTAGAAAATTATTCTAGAGACTTAGTAAACCAGGGGAAAGAACTCTATATTATTTCTGGTTCTTACGGCACTGGTGGAACAGGTTCTAATGGAACAAGAACCACAATTGCTGGTGGCAAAGTTACAGTTCCAGCCAGAACATGGAAAGTTATTGTAGTGTTAAATAGGCCAAATAATGGTGCTAGTAGCGTCAGCACTAGCACCAGAGTGATTGCTGTGAATATGCCTAATTCGCAGGGAATTAGAAATAATAACTGGACAAGCTACAGGGTTAGTGTTGATTCTATTGAGACAAATACTGGTTACAATTTGCTCTCTAATGTTTCTTCGTCTGTTCAAAGTGTAATTGAGTCCAGGGTTGATAACTTGTAAGAATAGTTAGCTCAATAAAAACTTAAAAGTTGTATATAAATACACACAATCTAATGATCGCTGGGTTAGGTTTCTACAACTTTTGTCGAAATTCCGGCTAAATCTGTAGATGGAGTTTTACCAACAATATAAATATCAAGGTTTATCGTACCTATGCGATAAACCTTGATATCAGTGAGGTGATCTTTTAGTATTTTGACAAGCGATTTAAACTTTGACACATTTTGTTTTTGTATTTCATCGTGCCATTCTTTTTCCTCAGCACAGTTACGAAAAAAATAATCTAGTTCTACTTCTTCAATCGATGTTTCTAAGGAATGTCCTGTTAACTGGAGAAGTTTTTGAGTGGTCATTGGCTCTTGTGCTTGATTAGACCACAAAAAAGCTTCAAATGGATACTCTGATTCACTCATCATTAACAAGCCATCGGAGGCTTGTTTAAGTTTTTCCGTAATCTCGTTAGTCATAAAATTTATTTATGGTTATGAGCATTGATTTTTGAGTTTGCCAATCAGAGAATTAAGATTGATTTGAGTGGGCCAACCTTGAGGAAGATTTGCAGAATTATATCCTCTGTCTTTCAATCCTTGAATAAATTGGTTGCGGATGTATGCAGTATCAAAAGTCCCAAGCCCATCAAAATAAGCGTCAGTTAGGTGAGCGGGGTCTAAAGCCATTTCACCTTTATATACTGCACCATCATTTGAATCATCCCAACCCCAAGGGGTATTAGCAGAATTTGTACTGCAAGTGGGTGTACCAGCGCCACACCCACCACTCGAATCTCCCTTGAAAGTTCCCCAACTAGCGAAAGTATTAGCAGAAGAACTTGATAAAGAAGCTTCATTTAATTGATGTTGCCACATTCCATTAATAGCAAACACATCAAGCAATTGATACTGTACATCTCGGTCATTCCCCGAAGCAGGAAGTTCTGCTGTAGTACCATTCGGATAGTAAATAATCCCATCTTCGCTACTTGCACCCTTAAAGTTTCCAGCATAAGGCCAAGCTTTTAATCCATGACCTTTAGCTTCTTGAGTCGTCAATGGGTGCAATGAACCACTGTAACTATTCATTGTCAGTGTACCATCAATACTTTCTGCACCATTGCGTAAAGGACTACCAGTTGGAGTGTAAGAGTAGAAATCGTTATGAAATACAGTGACAACACCTTCTAATTTCCCAAAAGCTGAACCGTCCTTACGGACAATTGTAAGTAAACCCTCTAAATCATTTTCGTGTTCTTGATCAAAAGGAATATCAGTCCAGTCTTGAGGATGGAAAAAGGAATATGTAACAAACCAATGAGTACAAGTTTCAGCTACAGAATAGTAAGCATGAGCAGAAAGTGGAAAAAGGATTAGGTTATCCCAGTTATTTGTACCTCGCCAATCGTTATCGTAATCAAATCGTGTAATGTAGTCTCCACTATACTTGGTGCTGTCTGTGTCTTGATAGTGAATAGGCGCATGATATAAGGCTAGAGCCAAATCAGTGGCAGATTGGGCAATTACTTTATTGTCTGTAAAAATACCAACTATTATTGCTACAAGCAGCCCCAGAGCCACAAGAAAAAGTTTTTTTAAACTCACGTCTCATCTTTGTTAATAAACAAGATTAGCATAAAAGCTAATATTTAAGAATTGGTAATAGTTAGATTATTTGGGAGCGATTACAAAGTTAAGATTTGTGTTGATGCTCAAATTAATCATTACAGTTCATGAGGGTGAAAGTTCCGCCGCGCCTGTCCCCAGTGCTGAAAAATGGTCGCATGAGGCGATTGTTACGCGGTCAAATATGCGACCAGAGCGTATGCAGAAACTCAAGCCTTACGGCGAATTCGGGGCAGAATCCGGGTGCGGATGGGGTGCTGGTGAAGTGGAATGAGTAGCGATGGCGTACCTGCCATGAGCCAGTGGCGATCGCAATCACCTAAATTTGGCAAAGCTTTAGAAATAACCCTGTTTAGTCACTCTCGGAAAACAATAATCGAAGCAAGATTTTGAAACTTTGATTTAATCAAGCTTTGAGCCTTTATTTTCTAACAGTAACTAAAGTTTGTAGCCAAAACCTGAAGATTAAATCTCTCAAAGGCTTTCAGCGATTAGGTTCTCCCAGAATGACAAAACAGGGATAAGAGAAGTGCAATTGTTTACCAGGGGCAAGCAAACGCACTTCTCTGGTTTTGGTGCAGCTTTATATTTGATATAATGGTTCTTCTAGCTATGAGATGATGTAACAAAGCTGTAACTGAAGGTGAGTTAGTTGTCTGCTCTGTTTGTGATAAATTTCACTCTGACATTACACTGCACAAACTCATGCTAATCCGTTCTGCTACGCCAGATGATGTACCCGCAGTTCTGCCAATGGTGGCCAAGATTTGTGCTTTACACGAGTCTTGGGATAACGCTAAGTACGGTTTTCTACCGCATCCAGAACAGCGTTATGAAAAATGGTTAACGCGAATGGCGCAAAACGAGCGCAGTGTATTTTTAGTAGCAGAAGATGATCGGCAGCTTGTAGCATTTCTCATCTCAGCAGTAGAGCAAGAGATCCCAATTTATTGCTTGCGGGAATATGCGTTTATTTACGATCTGTGGGTAGAGCCAGAATACCGTCAAAAAGGTATTGCCCGACAGATAGTAATGCTGTGTGTAGAGCGTTTTGAGCAAATGGGAATCAAACAAATTAGATTAGATACGGCAGTAGTGAATGAAAACGCTCGAAAGTTGTTTGCATCCTGTGGTTTCCGGTTCAGTAATATCGAAATGCTCCGAGAAATTTAAGTATGCTGTCAAAAGTGCGTTCGTTCTACAGCCTTTCTCTCTCCTAAAGGATACGGTACGCGAACGGGCATCAAGAAGGCAGGCGTTGGCGCAGCCATCGCTTACCGAGGGGCTTGCGATCGCCAACGCGGTCTATCACGCTACAGGCAAACGATTCGCTATCTGCCCATTACATTAGACAAGCTACTGTAATAAGGGTGCTTTCAAGACGACTTGTAGTTTTGAGAGAAAAAATGAGTAAATAAGCAGGCACAACCAATGACTAGTTCAATTAACCAACAAATCTTACTCAAAAGCCGTCCGCTTGGAGAACCGAAAGAGAGCGACTTTACCCTTGTCGAAACACTAATTCCAGAACTAGGGGAAGGTGAAGTCCTCAATCGGACGATCTACCTGTCCCTTGACCCTTATATGCGCGGTCGTATGAGCGATCGCGAGTCTTATGCTGCTCCAGTAGAACTGGGGTCTGTGATGGTCGGTGGCACAGTTAGCCAAGTGATGAAATCTAAGCATCCCCAGTTCTCAACCGGAGATTTTGTGCTTGGTTATGACGGCTGGCAAGCCTATGGCATATCGAAAGGCGAAACTTTGCGTAAGCTTGACCCCAATCAAGCTCGCATTTCCTATGCGTTGGGTATAACAGGAATGCCCGGAATGACGGCATACTTTGCTCTGCTTGATGTTGGGCAACTCAAAACTGGCGAAACGGTTGTTGTCTCTGCCGCCTCTGGTGCAGTCGGTTCTGTAGTGGGTCAAATTGCCAAAATCAAAGGCTGTCGGGTAGTAGGAGTCGCTGGGAGTGATGCAAAATGCAATTATGTGACGAAAGAATTAGGGTTTGATGCCTGTATTAACCGTAAAACTCAAGAACTGACTTCAGCCCTAAAAGCCGCTTGTCCGAACGGGGTGGATATTTACTTTGACAATACAGCTGGCCCGATTTTAGAAGCGGTATTGCAGCACATTAATCAAGGAGCAAGAATCCCATTGGTTGGTTTAATCTCACAGTATAATGCCGAAAATTCTCCTCCTGGCCCTAATTTAATGCCACTGTTGGTTAAACGAGCGTTAATCAAAGGATTTCTTGTGGGTGATTACCAACATCGGCAGGCAGAGTTTGTCAAAGATGTTTCTAGGTGGTTGCAAGAAGGTAAGCTCAAGTACAAGGAAGATGTTGTACAGAAACTGGAAAACGCCCCGCACGCCTTCATCGGCTTACTACAAGGGAAAAACTTCGGCAAGCTGATTGTTCAAGTCAGTGAAGATCCGACACGATAAGCATACTTTTTGAATGAATTCTTGCCTTTAGGCAATAAAACACATCAGCAAGCAGCCGATGGAAGCACATTGTAGCCCACTTGGAGGCGGCGGCATTCCATTGTTCAATAGCAATTCTTCTTGACTTTGGAGATAATAGTTTTAGAGCTAATTATTTAAGAGGTTGATTGTGGTTTTTGCTCAAACCAGTCCCCCAGAAGTAATAACAACTCGCCTTACCTTAGACGAGTATCGGGCTATGGAACAAACCAGTCCAGAACGCCATGAATACCGCAATGGAGAGGTTATTACTATGTCGGGAGGTTCCGAATCTCATAGCGCGATCGCCAGCAACTTCTTAATAACTCTAGGGTTTTTATTGAGAGACACGGATTTTCGTTTGTATAACAGCGACTTGCGAGTTTGGATTCCTGAATATCAGTGTGGGACTTATACTGATTTGATGGTTATTAATGGTGAACCAGAGTTCAATGGCAATCGCAATGATGAAATTCTCAATCCAATGCTTATTGTCGAAGTTCTATCGCCCTCAACTGAAGCTTATGACCGAGGGGACAAGTTCAGAAAATATCGCTCTATTGCCAGCTTTTGTGAATATCTGCTTGTAAGTCAAACTGAACCCTATATTGAGCAGTATCACAACCTGGATCGTAACAGTAACGATCACTGGCTATGGCAAGTTCACTCTAACCAAGAGATGACAATTATTCTGCACAGTTTGAACGTAGAAATTCCCCTGACTGAAATCTATCGTCGGATCAATTTTTAACAAACTAATAACTAACTTCTTCCAAAAATTCCTCAAAACTCTGGTATACACTTTCCTCCTTACGTAAATCATTAAGCTCAAATTCTTTACTTATCAGCCCAAAGCGAAACATTACATTTGAACGACAACCGCCACGCACAGTATTTTCCAAAAATAAAACTGCACCAAAACACAATTTCGATTCAACAGTAACTCGACCTTCGTGAGATTCAGAATAATCTACTGTTTTATGACAGTGAAAAGCTTTGTTATGTGTGATTGCTTGCAAAATATCATGCGCTTTTTCAGGAGAAAGCGCGTAAGCTATGGATTTTCTAAAAGGACAGTTGGCACAGGGTTGTTTCATTTTGATATTGAAAATAACTACTAGATAATCACCACCAAAATACTTAATAATTTGGTGGTGATTCGTTTACAAATGCCGCCAGAAGTTCTTACTGATAGTCTTGAGGCTGACTACCTTGGGTTTTGCTGTTGCTTCAGGGGCATGACCAGCAGCCACCGCAGCAGCAATTGGTGCAGGTGTCGCTAACAGAGAATTGAGTAATCCCATTTGATAATCAACATCTTCTACTGAGCGATATACTCTGTATGGTTCAATTTGCATACCCAAAGGTGTTGGGACAATCAAAAGATATTGATTTAGGGCATTGATATAAGCAACTGAAAAATTTCTCTGCTCTACATAAGGACGGATAATCTCTAGTAATTCAATCGCTCTGTTGATTTCAGAAACTTCACAATTACTGTCGATTTGTGACTGACTTCTTCTGTAGCCTTTCATCATCTTTTCGGCTACTAGATTGTTGAATTTACTAACGGCTCTCTGATGATTGCCTAATGTGTGGACTTTGGTTTGCGCCTTATAACCGACTCTGCCCCATTGCACTGTTAAGTTACTATCTTCGACAATGGCCGCCCAGAATTTATTGCTGTTTTGAATTGCGTCAACAAAGACTAAATAGATTTCCATCTTTCTTACCCTGTCAATTTCCTAACTTCAGGGCATTGCCCCATCTGAGATAGATATACTTAACGCGATCGCTACGAACCTAAAAGAGCGATCGCCCCTATAGAATCAGGAGGCAATCGCTTTCTCATCAGTTCATATTCCGAAACTTAGCAGCACGCAAAGACTGAGTTTTCGCTGCAACCACAGGACTACTAGCCCGTCGTGCAGTAGATGCCCAGGATTGCATTCGTTCGACTGCCGCCGCATCCTGAATTGCAAGCGGGGTAATCGTTTGACGACAGGCTTCGAGGTCAGCAAGTGTTACCTGCTGCGGTCTATCCTCATCGAATGCCAGCAGAGCAGCTTCCGAAGCAAGGGTTTCCAGTTCTGCTCCTGAAAACTTTGCAGTGTTGGCAGCGATCGCTTCGAGGTACTCTGATTCCAGGTGAATGCCAAAACGTTGTAGATGAATCCCCAGAATCTGTACACGCTCCGGTTCTGTGGGAAGATCAACAAAAAAAGCTTCATCAAACCTACCTTTGCGCTTAAACTCACTTGGTAGTGCTGATGGATCATTGCAGGTTGCAACTATAAACACCCCAGCAGTACACTCACTCATGAACGTAAGCAAAGTTCCAAGAATCCTTTGACTAACACCTGAAGTATCACCCTGACCAGAAAGCGCTTTTTCTACCTCATCTATAAACAAGACACAAGGTGCGATCGCCTCGGCAGTTTTCAAAGCACGTTTGACATTACCCTCAGATTCGCCTACCAGACTACCCAAAAGGGATGCAATGTCTAGTTGCAGAAGTGGTAGATTGAGTATGCTAGCGATGTTTTTGGCACAGTGGGATTTCCCAGTACCTGGAGGCCCTGCCAGTAGCACACCTTTTGGTTGGGGTAAGCTAAGACTTCGCGCCTCTTGTGTGAATAGTCGCCGCCGCCTCATCAGCCACTCACGCAGTAGATCCAAACCGCCAAAAGGAATGGTAGCTGGTTTACCCAACTCGATACCCATTTGAGAGAGTAGCCGAGTTTTGTACTCGACAGCTTTGGGGATAAAATCAGCGTCAACGACGACACCATCATTAGTTAAGTTTTCTTTGACTGTTAACCGAAGGAAATCACTAATTTCTTCTAAAGTTAAACCCAGCGCTGCACGAGAAAGAGTTTCAAATTCAGCATTTTCAAGCGTAACAGTGAAAGTCAATTCCTGTTCAATAGCTGACTGTTGTAAGTCATGCAAATAAGAAGTGATATGCTCAAGTATTTGGTCAATACTAGGTAAAGGGACTTCACAATAAGGAATCAATCTGAGTAAGGATTCGTGTAATTGTATGTTCTGACCCAACAAGACAATGCGTTTATCTGTGGGTTTTAACCTGTGGTAAAGGTTTTTCACCTTGCTTAAAATCTCCCATGATAATTGGGGTGAATTCTTAGCAATAAAGGGGTGAATATCTCCGAGGATAAATACACCATTTCCACTAAAGTTAGCAATGTAAGTCGAATACAAATAGTAGTGGATCAGCGTGTGGTGGTTTTTTGTACTCTGCAACGGGCTTAAACACCAATCCCCCATCTGCTGCGATTAAACATTGCTCCAAGGTTGATACTCCCAGATTCCAGAAGAACACAGGACTTGAAAGCTTATTGTTAGCTTCAGCAGTCAGCCACTGAATAATCGTCGCTTCATCAGGAGATAGAACATCAACTGCGGCGATCGGGATTTGGGAATCGAGCGTGGAGAGCAGATTTGAGAGGTTCATTGTTTTTGATAAGGTAGTGGAACTAATTCATCGTGAGTATTAACAAGTCTCACGGCTACTTCATAAACTTCGGCATCGCCGTCGAAAACCTCTGCTGTACCGTTGTTCTCTTGGTAGGCGATGCCTACGGCGGTAAACTACGCTGTTACTATGGCATTCAACAGCACATACAAACCTTCAGTATTCGGCTTGATGATCATGGAAAAAGCGTGTTTTCTATTGTCCGTAAATGTGAACAAGTGGGTATTCTTTTGGTGGGTAGATAAAATCTCTTGGGAGAACCACGACAATAAAGCAATTGGCAATAGTCGCAGTTCTCCTTTTCTTATTACTGTCTGAGTCTGGTTTGGTGAGTTGAAGTTGTCCGAAGTTGTTGGGTTTGGGCTTCGTCCTTAAACCTGCGATCGCCCACAACTCCAAGTGCTTCCTCAAATGGTTGCGTAGCCAATAAACAACTCAGCCCCTCGAATCCCTCCGCTTCCACTCGAACTTCACCTGTAGCATTGTCGAAATGAATCAGTATTGAACGTTCCATATTTATCTCCGTGCAAATTGTTGAACTTCTTGATGTCCGGCAAAAGTCAGCCGTAGAGTTTGCACGCTCCCGTTGGTTTCTTCAGCGATCGCACATTCACCAAATTTTTCTTGTAACTCGGCGGCTTTAGCGCGAACCATCCGTTGTCCATAAGCCAGCATTAGTTTATTACTGAAAAAGTCTTGTCCCAACTTCGGAACTGTCTCGTAGCTGTCGTGTATCACATCGTACACGCCGCTTGACTGATTCCATTTGAACCCGATGTCTGCACGGGCTTTTATGGTACGACCAGATACGATAATTTCAGCACTTTGTCCTTGAGAGCCACCGTAGTATCCTTTTAGTGGCTGTGGTGTTTCGTGTACTTGCGGTGATAGGTTTAGATCCGTGAGAGCTTGCACCAAACACTCGTGATTACTTAATTTGGTTTTAACTGTTGAGAAATGTGACATTTTTAGCTCCAAGGCTTTCAAATTGTTTTAAGAGATAGTACGGGTGCGATATCCTTTTTGAGTTATTCTGGAAACTACGTATTAAATCCATTGGGATCAGTCTTGAGCGAATACACCCTCGCCCAAGACTATTTTTTACCTGAACCTAAAAGCGGCAACTGTAGCTTTCGATAAGCCCACGTCGTCAGCCGCAAGTGATTGTAGATTGCGTTGTTCATCTAACAACTTGATGCGGATCTCTTGCATCTTTTGCTGCAATTGACTGCGCCCATCACTGCCAAGATTTTTTGACTCAATCGCTGGATCGTTAACGATAGAATCCAAGTGCGCCATCATCGCCTCCAAGCTACTGCCTGCCTCCGGTGAAGCGTTTGCCAGTAGCACTTGAACCTTCATCAGATGGCGCTCCATTTTTCTTTTAAACTGTATGGGTTTCCTCCCTGGTTCCCAATCAGCTAACTCTTCAAGCAATTGCGCGGCGAGTTGTTCACCACCAGCTAAAGCAGATTCCCTCAATCTCTGTTCCAGATTTTGGTCATACTGTTGGATGAACTTGGTAATCTGGTCAAGACATTCGGCTTGTTGCTGGTTCAGTTGTTCGGACAGTGCCGGGATAATCACCGGACGACCAATAACGACTTGCAAATAGTCTTCGAGGTCAGTGAGAGTTGGAAATGCTCTTAACAAGTTGGCTTTGACTGACTCTTGCTTATCCTGTGCTAATTCCCAGGTGTTAAGTGAGAGGAACTGATCAATGCGCTCTTGATAATCAACAAATCCTGCTTCGTAATCAGCTTTTAATTGATTACGCAATCCAGGGGCGATATTATCCCTAATATTGATTAACTGGTTCCAAACGAGTGGAGCTAAATCAATCGGACAAATCCAATCACCAGTATCAGCAGACATCCATTCTTGAACTGAAGCAATCTCTTGCCTCAGTTGGGCAGCAGCTTCATCCAGCTTCTTAAATACCTTGATTCCCCGCAAACCGACTTCGGAATTTGTAACTTTCACAAGGTCTGATTCGATTTCAGAAACCTCAGCTTTTAGCACATCGGCCCATTTAGGCGCGGCAGATTTTGTACTTTTCTTTAGTTGAATACGGAAGCGAATGCGAGTTTTATTTAACTGTGAGAAATTGTGGCGCTCGACTACTGCATCAGTCAGGAAATTTGCAGCAATAGGGTTGTCAATTGCTTGTACCATGATTATTGACCTCAATCATTATTTTTCACTTTCGATTAAGCGAAGCTTTCTTTGTGGTGATTTCTCAAGAGAGCGAATGTCTGTAGTAGCTCTATAGATTACTTTCGTAGAGCTTTTTTGTAACCTAATGTGTCTTTTGATGACTGGTGGTTTATGTATGGACATGGCTAAAATAGCTGAAGTTGCTGCGAATTATCCTGTACCACAGGCTTTTGATAAACCATACCTTCGACTTCATAACAACGACTCATGAGTTTGTTTCGGTTTAGTCGAAAGCTGGCTTTTTTTCTTTGATTTGGCAGAGGTAGAAATAGATACTGTGGATGTTGGATAGTACCTTCATCACCCAAGTATCGACAATGTGTACCATTAATTTGGTAAACTTTTGAGGAGCTTAAAAGCGTTGAGTCGTAGACTTTAATCAAATTTAATTCCATCTTTTTAGCAGTGAAGTGTGCCATAATTTGTTGTGGAATCGATTTTTCTCTCTAGTCAGATTTAATCAGTCTGATTGGAGAGTTTTTCACGCATAATCTGATTCAATTTTTCCTTTGATTCATCAGGCAGAGCATTAAAATCAAACTCTTTCGAGTCCCAAACTTCATCAAGACTTGTTGACTCATCGATAATGTTTGCAATCAAACAAGATTCATCGTCATAGCTCCAGCCATTTGCTAAGAGCCACGGCAGAATTCCTTCAGATTGCAACAGCTTGGACAGGTCGAACAAGTCAGAAAACTGTTGTAAGTTTTCGATACTGGGGTGAACAATTGTAATAGTCATCTGTGATTAGTTATGAATAGTTGAACAGCACGTATTAGCTGTAAACAGGGTTTGAGCAACTTCTAATTACAGTTGCCCAAACCCTGTTTACAACAAGTTAGAACACCATTTCTGCCGCAGCTTTGGTTACAGCAATTGCCTGCTTGCTGATCTCACGCCAGTCGCTTTGCTCGTTGTAGGATGCCATGACTAATTCCGACTCTACCCATACCCGACAGAACAACACGTTTTCATCTGTCGTTCCCGGAGTAGGCTGTAGTGTGATGGGAGAATACAATTGTTGTGGGGTCAAAGTTGCGATCGCTGCAAGTATGCACTTTGAAAAATGCGTGTCGTAGCCTGATTCTAAAATATACGTCCGGTCTGCTTGAATAGTTATCAGCAACTTGCAGGTTTCTTTTTTGCGGCGTTCTGTATTCTCAAAACGTAGTTCTTTAAGATATCCAGTTAAGGCAGTTTGAGGAACATCACTCGGTTCACCATTGAGTGTGTACCACAATCCTCCGTGCTGACGATTGCAGTAGATTTTACAATTGCCAGCTTCAGAGTGCAATCCCAGTTTCGGTTTATTGATTGCTGCGACTAACTGCTTGAGTAGTTCCTCTTGACGCATTAAGGCAGCAAGTAAATCTGATGTTTCTTGAGGGTTCATTGTTCAATACCAATACATTTCACTTTCACATTGGCGAAGCCGTTGATTACAAATGTATGAAACGTAGAGCCAATAAAACAGCGCTCTTGATTTCACAAAAGCGCTTTTTATTACTAATTATTTGTAGTTACAGGTTATTCGTGTGAATTAAATCTTGCTAACAACTCTTCACGAGATAAACTAGACAATTCCAGTAAAAATCTTGCAAAGTCATCTGGCGTTAACTGCAATAAACTATCGACTACTCTTGAGAGTTCTTCATCCACAGAACCAAACCGGAATCTCAACAAGTTTTCTACAACTTGGCGGCGTTCTTGCTCCACTCCCTCCTGTACCGCTTGCGCTCTTGCTTCTTGATAAGCTTCTGTTAAATTCATAATTAACTCCTGGTCATCTTCAGTTAAATCTGTTTGTGTCATTACACTGATACGCCACCTGTAAACCATTTCAAGAACATTACGGCGGACAAGATTCTCTGGTGGAAGGGCAACTAGTTCACTTACTGCTTGGATTTGTACTTTTCCCCGACCCAACAGCCTAAACCATAGCGTCTCTGAAGTAACTGGTAGTTGGTTAATAGCTACTATTGCAATTCTAAAAACATTAGGCAGAAAGTATATTCCAGTAGTCCAGTTTTCTAGCTCTAATTGTGCGCCAAAACCTTTGAGTAAATCTTGGGAAGCTGATGGCACTACAATCCATAAACGAGGTAAATCATTATCATCTAAAGTTTTCCCTTCTGCCGATGCATGACAGTTCAAAGTTGAAAAGACACTTAAAAGTTTATGTAGGCAGCTTCGGACTTCTGTTTCACCAATTTGCTCATAATAAACTTCTATTGAACAATCACTTTGAGCAACTTTAGCAAGTAATCCAAGTGAGTGTCTTTCGGTTTGAATTGTCCCTTTCGGAAAAAACAGAACAATTCCCCGCCTTTCTGAACCGGTTATTACGCCGCTAACTTCTACACTACCTAATGGTGAAAGCAAGCCTTCGAGATAATGCTCAACAAACAGACTATAAAATTTTTGGGTCATTCAAAGGACAAATTGCGAAGGATAGTTTATACCAATACCAAAATCGCTTTCGTTGACTTGGAAAGTATTAGTCTTAATCAATACTGTCCTAAAGCAGCTTGAAAAACTTGTTCAGCAGTCAAATTTAGCTCTCTTAAAGTAGGTGATTGAATCCGGTCATTTCCTCGAAATTGAGTAACTTGATATTCACCTTCGACTAAAGCATAAACTGATATTGTCGGTTGTTTAGGATTCCCAATAAACCGCTTTCCACCAAGAGCAGCATAGTCAACAATCCAATATTCTGGAATCCCAATTTCCTCGTACTCACCAAATTTAAGGAAATAATCATCACGCCAATTTGTACTTACAACTTCCACGGCTAATGGAATTGATTCTGCTTGAGTAACTGTTGATGCTCTTTTCCATAGTGGTTCATTGACCAAGTTAGGAAGATTCAATACTAACACATCTGGAATATAACCAGATTTCCTATCAACTGATTTGACTAATACTTGACCAGGAATAGTATAAGCTAGATTAAACCTGCGAATCTCAAAATTGAGTTCTCTAATCAAAAATGCTCTAACTAGCTCATGTTCTCCTGTTGGTTGCATTTCTACTATTACTCCTTTGTATAATTCATATCTGCCATTTTCTGGTTTCCACTCTAGAAATTCTTCAAAAGTAACTGGTTCTGGTAAAGCTTGAAACATCGTATTATCTCTTCAAGTTTGAACTGATGCCGACGTAATGTTTGATCGCGCAAAAATTTTAGATTTGCTTCTATCTTTACATCTAAATAAAGGATCTCGTTCTCAAATTGGTAAGTGGACAGTTTTTCTAATTTCTCCTGTCCACTGTTCAGATTTCTTTAATCTTACGCTACCGCTAACTCTAAGCTAACGTGTGGCACTTCAATAGTCACCGGAGCTAGGGCAAAGGATTCAACAACCTCCCTGATGCTCCAATACTGGACTCCATCACCACAGCGCCAATAGTAAGTCTTAGGGTCGTTTTCCCATAACTCATCAACA
>NZ_JAYGHE010000088.1:24664-29281 GCF_034931145.1 Nostoc sp. UHCC 0252
ATCGCATACTTTCTCAGGGCAGCGATCGTCCTATTTTTATTGGTTAGTTTGTTGTGCTTGCACAACACTTCACTCTAGAATTGGCGAAGCCTCATATTTTTTGCTCCTAGCCAGTGACTGGAGCTTGCTACAGCAGCATATCTCTTGATCGGGCGGCAGTCGGCAACAAGCTTCAAAGCGACTTCCGTAATGCTGTAGCAACTTTTTATTTGGAACCCACTCCACCCTTACCTCACTTCAGCAGCCTTGACTATTCGCCGCTTCCGCTACCTGGGGGCTTTGTTTTCTGTTCACTTTTTTCAAGGTTCAATGGTGAGCGCCGCTTTATTTTTCTGGGAGGCTGGCGCTTTTTTCCTCCGCTATATTTATAATTTACTAGCTACACTTATAAATGTCAAGTGCCACTTATAAATTAATGGGAAATAATTTTAGGAACACCAAAAATCTCTTGTACATCACGTTCAAGCACTTGACAAATATATCTAAGCAGTTGAAAAGAGACGTTTTGAGGAGCTTTTGGCATAGCTGGATTTTCTAAAAGCTGAATATATTGCTGAGAAACCTTGTAATCAAATCTTGATTGGATTTCATCGGCAAGTGAGCGCCTAGAAACTTTTCCACGCATCTGCTTCAGCTTCTCCCCAAAAGCTTGTTTCCACGCCACAGTGGTAATTAAATCTAGTTCTAACATAATATATTCTTTACTAGTGTCACTTGACGTATCCATAATATAATTGATAAAGTGATGCTAGTAAAGAGTAAATCACTCACAGCCAAAAGCGATCGCTTTAGCTTTGCAATGCGATGATTTCAGCCTAGCTACTCGGAAAATCATGACTATGTTTTTACGCTAGAGATGGTGTGGCTTACAAGCCGCTTAACACTACACTAAATAAGGCGATCGCAGTTCTCATAAAAATGAGATCGCCCTGAATCTGAGGGAATGAAGTTTTTACAACCAGTTTTCAGACTTGGTGGGTCATCGGAATCATCTTTGAGGAAATCTAGAACGCTTGATAGAGTCAACTGGCTTAGTTATTTGTTTGTTTTAAAGACTCTCGGTGTCCCAAGCTGAGTTCTCAACGCACAACTAAAAATTACCAATTGCCTACCTTCATTTGTTTGGCATGAACCAGTAGTGTATAAGTTGACGTTGTTAATTGCTAAATAGGACTAATTTCAATTGATTTTAATTATCCGTGAGCCTGCTACGAGTGAAGAAATAGAAGAAATGCTGAAAACTTGGGAGGTATTTATTAAAATAGCAGTAGACATCGAACGCAGAATTATTGCAGGTGGTGGCGTTCGCCATTACGAATGTGAACAAGAGTTACTCAAAGACGGAAGCAGACAACGAGATATTTGGGGTGCTGATTGGTCTCCTTCGACTCAGGAAATTGTCTTTGAGTCAATCATCAACATCCGCCCCAGCCAAAATAACCGTAGTATGGTAATTAGATCCCCCGAAATTCGAGAACGCGTCACCCAGATTACCCAGCAATTGCTAGGAGGATTATAATGCCCAACTGGAGTACAATTGAAACTAGTTTTCTAAGCCTATCCCACGCACAACAATTGGGAGAGTTGGCCGTTAGTTTGGCACGTCTTAACTCTTGGTCACAAAAAAGTGCAAGCCTTGAAGTAGTTCCCGTATTGTTAGACGAAATTTTACTGTATTTGTCTTTGATCCAGCGAGAAAGCCAAATTAATATTGAATTAGATCAACTTCTTGGCTTGTTGCAAGGCTGGAAACAAAACTGGCTCAATATTTGGAATAACTCAAGCGAAACTGCAAATATTGCAGATATTGCGTCTACTTGGTCACAACGAATATTGGCTATGTCTGGTTTGCTGACTTCTGAATCTATGAGTGCATAGTCTCAAGTAGTGCGATTGCCCTACAACCTTTCTGTTCTCAATTACTTTTTACTAAATTTTGAGAATTGCACTATTGTTTTCGTTTTTACCGTTCGCACCCAATCCCATCACCATCTCTGTCAAAACCATGAGGATCGGGTGGCAGCACTTTAAACCTTCGTTGGCTAATATCTCGGCAATTTAAGTCTGGTGAATTCTTTGGAATGCAAAAATCTGGGTAAGAGGGATCACAGTTATTCTGTTGCTGCGGTTGAGTTGGTTTTAAGGCTGTCTGCCGAGTAGTTCCGTGGCGGAAGTCCCAAGGCATCACAGGACTAGCCTGATTCCAGAAAGCTAGGCGCTGTTGTTTGGCATAGTTTTCAGCTTGCAACAGGCTATCTTTAGACTGCGGGCAGCCTTTGAGGTACTGACGATAGACCACAGCCTGACCCTCTTGTACCATATTGACGTTGACGCTGCGATTCCCGATATAAATCTCTGCAACTAAACGCTTGTACTTATCAGTTTCAACAGGACGTAGGGTAATTCCTTGTCCTACTGGGAGCAATTGTTTGAGTCTTGTTGATGATTGTTGACCCCAAGGATTCTGTTTCATCTCTGGTGCGTCAATGCAAGCGAGGCGAACAGTCACAGTTTTGTTACCAGTTCTCACCCGTATGGTGTCACCGTCACCTACGCTTACAACTGTAGCGGTAAGATTGTTGGCAAATACGGGTAAAGACATTTGAGCTAGAAACAAAGCCGCAACACCAATCAAGCCAAATTTAAAAACCATTTGTACTAAAAGTCACTCTTACTTACTTTAGGATTCCCAATTTCAGCCAAGCGATCGCTAGTTAATCCACAAATTAGTTTTATGTTTTAAAGTAGAAAATAGTTTCATTGAAAGTGATTGTTAGTACCAATGAAAGTTTTAGGCTTATTCCTGCCAGTCTTGTTGCTGCTAGGCACGCCTGCAATGGCAGTTGAGTTCAAAGGGCAAAATATTGATGGTCAAAAGCTACCTGCTAGAGCTTACTATTATGCAACTGGTGGGGTCTACAAAGTTCAGGTCAGCTTTCACAACAAGCGGGCCACAATTTATTTTGATGACGGCAACCAAACGACCATACAGTTGAACCAACGGGTAATTACTGACTCAAACAATATTGAAGGTTTTGGAAAAATAGGGCAATATCCTGTAAGTAGCACGTTCAGTCTTGGCTTGGTGTATGACAATAATTGGCTTGGTAGCAATGATAGTCAATTGCAACAATCTAATGCACTAGATGGGTTGTGGAAAATTAGTTTGGAGTGAATACTCATCAATAATAATAAAAAATATTTCTCACTTCTGACAGACTAACTTAAGAATATGTCCTCTGCTAGATTTGAAGTAACTACTTAATCAATAAAGTGAACTATATATGTGAACACAATAAGTAATAAATGAAAGTTGGCATTCAAAATACAGCAGAAACCCTGGAGCAAGTTCACCAATTAGAGTCCACACTAGGTCTGAAAAATGAAGCCTGTCGCTCCAAATTTTTAATTCATCCTTACTTCACGTCAAAAGTTTTTTTGTTTTTGCATGGTTTTACAGCAGGCCCCTACCAGTTTGAGCCGCTCGGTCAAGCCTTCTTTAACAAGGGACATAACGTTCTAATTCCTTTACAGCCCGGTCATGGACGCTCAGGAAACTGGAGTCGTAAAAATCCCCCACCACTCCCAACAGATATTCAGATATATCAAGAATTTCTTCTCAAATGGTTGCAGATAGCAAAAACACTAGGCCAACAAGTTGTAATTGGTGGATTGTCAACAGGTGGAACTTTAGCCGCTTGGTTAGCTTTAGAGCATCCCCAGGAGATTGACAGCACTTTATTGTTCACCCCTTATTTAGCTAGCCGTTACTCACTATTAGATCAACTTATCAAAATCCTACCAATTTACTTTGAATGGTTTAACAAAGACGCATCTGGCAATTTTGGTTATAAAGGTTTTTGTCTCAAGGCATTACGGATATTTCTTCAGTTGGCAAAGGAAGTTTCAGAAAAGGCTCAAGGCTGTGTTTCCGCTCCTATTTTAATGGTATGTAGTGAAGCAGATCGCGCTGTTAACCTTTCCAAACAACAAGATTTTTTCCGAAAGGTAGTGAAAGAGCAACCGAAATCCTGGTATTACTGTTTCGATGATTCGCTTCACATTGAACACCGAATGATGACAAAACTGGAAGACAATGATTATGAAAAGCTGGTAATTACCCTTGCGAAAGCATTTGTTGAGAGTGATTTGACTTGGGTAGAGTTTGAGCAAATAGCAAAACAGATAACCCAGGGACAAACCTATGACCAAATCATGCTCAAACTCAACTTTGATGGACAAGTTTCTCAACAGCTAGCTGCAATGATGACTCAAGCTTTTGGCTGTGAGCATCTCAACTGCATCGATCCAGATTCCTAAACCCACGGTCTTCCTTGAAATGCCCAATGTCGCAGCAATTGAACGTACTCTGTAAAGCCATCGTTCTAACTACTTCCTTGCGCTTAATGCCTGCTGACTTAATTGCATCACAATATTTTGGGGCAATGGGTCTATGACAGCATCAGTCGGCAGAGATTTAATAAAAGCTGTTACATCTTCCCCAGTTTTGTATTTCCCTTCACTCCAAGCATCAGCAATCTGTGTCGCCACTCTATTAGCATCCTCTCGCTGATTATGGGCAGTGACACACTGAATATCATTACCTGTAAATGATAT
>NZ_JAYGHE010000089.1:0-1440 GCF_034931145.1 Nostoc sp. UHCC 0252
AGATAAATATAAAACTAAAATAGAGCTAGCATCAGAGATAATTACAGAATTAATGGAATCAGGGTTCAATATTGAATTAGTACTGGCTGATAGTTTATATGGTGAAAGTAGCCAATTCATTAGGAAAATTGCTGAATATAACTTAGGTTATGTGGTGTCAATTAGAAGTAATCATGGAGTATGGCTACCAGCAGGGCAAAGGGTTAGGGCAAATAAGTGGTGTAAAGAAAGAGAGAACATTTAGCAATCAAAAATCAGAGACAAGATATATTAGAGAAATAATTTATGGTAAAAAAAGAGCCATAACTTACTGGGAAATAACTACTGATCCAGAAACCATGCCGGAAAATTCTACCTCCTTCGTGATGACGAATCTGCAAGGTAATCTCAAGAAAATATTAGGTGACTTATATGGATTAAGAACCTGGGTAGAATATGGGTTTCGACAGTGTAAACAGGAATTAGGCTGGACAGATTACCGTTTTACTGATTTTCAACATATTGAGAGATGGTGGGAAATTATTTTTTGTGTTTACACGATGATTAGTTTAAATTCTTCAGTCTTATTAGGTTTAAATCAATCTTGTCAATTTGAGACTAAGACACAAGAAAATAATGATGTTGATTTTTCTAATCATCCACAATGGAACCATGAATATGGATGGAAGAATACTTTAAATAATCTACGTCTCATTATCCAACCACTTTTACTATTTTGGTTGATTTATCCCTGGTTAAGTATTTTCCCTAATTCACATTTATTATTGGGATTCAATCATTTAATTGCTGCAATGAATCAATTTAAACCCACTTATGCTTGTGGATGATTTAGCTCCTGAACTACTTGCTTATCTCGGAAAGTGACAGAAGAGGGATATAGTGTTTTTCAGCTAGATGAAGTACACAGATAGGGGCACAGCAGTGCTATGCCCTTAAGATCATCTGTACCTAACCAAGTTGTAATCTGCTGTAAAACTGCGTAGGGTCGCGCGTTATAAATATTGAGAGCCTCCTTTTTTCAAGAATTGGGGGTTTTCTGTTGCAGGTGCGTGAATCCCAAGAGAAAGTTTTTTCTGAAAGTACTTTACAAAACGCAATAAATTCTTTAAGATGTGTAACAGGTAGTCAAACCTACCTAATTCATCCGCAAATAATCGCATTTATAAAACAATGACAACAACCTTACAACAGCGCTCAAGCGCCAACGTATGGGATAGATTTTGTGAGTGGATCACCAGCACCAACAACCGGATTTACATCGGTTGGTTCGGCGTAGTCATGATCCCCACCTTACTAGCCGCAACCGCTTGCTTCGTAATCGCCTTCATCGCCGCGCCTCCCGTTGACATCGACGGAATCCGCGAACCAGTTGCAGGTTCCTTAATTTACGGAAACAACATCATCTCTGGTGCAGTAGTACCTTCCTCCAACGCAATCGGC
>NZ_JAYGHE010000089.1:1465-29083 GCF_034931145.1 Nostoc sp. UHCC 0252
CCAATGATTCATGAATTGCCCCTACTTGGAAATTAGAGTTTGGGCTATTTTTTGCGTAAGTCCTTAACTACTTACTAATTTCTGCCAAACACACTGCCGAGGGCACGCGCCATATTTTGCGGTTGCATTGCATCCATTGCGGCGGTGGGTTCGTAGCCGCAGTGAACCATGCAATCAGCACACTTGGGATTACCACTCTTCTGGCCGTATTGACTCCAATCAGTTTGTGCGAGTAATTCCTTGAAGGTAGAGTAATAACCTTCGTTTAGCAGATAGCAAGGTTTTTGCCAACCAAGAACGCTATAACTCGGGCTACCCCAAGGCGTACATTCGTAGTCCTTCTCACCAGTGAGAAAATCTAAGAACAGGGGATTGTGATTGAAGTTCCAATTTTTTTCACCAGCTTTATAGGGGGCGAGAATTTGCCGGAAGAGGGTGCGGGTTTGTTCGCGGTGGAGAAAATGATCTTGATCTGGTGCCCACTCGTAACTGTAGCCGGGAGAAATCATCATCCCGTCAGTATTTAGGGTTTCCAGAAAGTCGAAGAACTCTTGCATATCTTCGGGTTTAGTACCCTCAAAGATCGTCGTGTTAGTGGTGACACGAAAACCTTTGGCTTTAGCGGCGCGGATGGCTTTGACAGCAATATCAAAAACACCTTGGCGGTCTACACAATGATCGTGTAACTCGCGCATTCCATCTAAATGCACGCTAAAAGTTAGGTAAGGTGAAGGTTGAAACTTATCCAAGCTCTTTTCTAACAACAAACCATTTGTACACAAGTAAATATATTTCTTGCGTTCAATTAATCCTTGAACAATCTGATCAATCTGGGGATGTAGCAGAGGTTCTCCCCCAGGAATTGATACAACTGGTGCGCCGCATTCTTCCACTGCGGTAAAGCACTGTTCTGGGGTGAGATTTTGCTTTAAAATTTCCTTGGGATGTTGGATTTTACCACAACCAGTACAAGCTAAATTACAGCGAAAAAGAGGTTCCAACATCAATACTAAGGGGAAGCGTTTGCGTCCTTTCAAACGCTGAGTAACCAGATACTTCCCAATATCCATAGCTTGTTGTAGATTAACTGCCATTGTTGCGATCGCTCCTCTTTATATATCTAAAAACACCACATTAGGGATGCACATCTGTGCTAGCTAGCCTACTATATTTACTTGGTGTGCAACTTATCCTTAAAACCCTACTTCCATTCCTCTCCCCCACATGGCTATGGTGTACACAAGTTTCTTGACCTGAACGTTTGTTGCATCGACTCGCACCTTTGATGCATCGACTCGCACCTTTGATGCATCGCCCCGCACCTTTGATGCATCGCCCCGCACCTTTGATGCATCGCCCCGCACCTTTGATGCATCGCCCCGCACCTTTGATGCATCGACTCGCACCTTTGATGCATCGACTCGCACCTTTGTTGTATCGACCTACAAAAATTAACCCACCCTACGTTATGCAGCAACTTTAAAAGATTTGTGTGTACACCGTAGCCCCACAGGGAGAGAGGCTTTGATTTTTGCTCCCCTTCCCTACAAGAGAAGGGGTTGGGGGTTAGGTTTGAGAGAAAGTTGCACACGGCGTTATTATTTTTCATCGTGTTTCCGTGAGATACCCCAGGTTCAGCGAAGCAACCTGGGGAGGGATAACGGGTTTAATTTAATGGTTCGTTCGGTTTTGCCGTCTTCCCTTGGGAGATGCCATTAAATTAAACATTTTCCGAGTTGACAATACGATTAAACCCGTGTTTGGCTTAATCAATCGAACTTTTTTAGCAGTACATTGTCCTAGCCTTTTCCAATTACAATCACTAACTGAAACTTGTTTTTCGGTATCGCCACTTATCCAACCGAAGAATGATTTTTTACCTTGGATAGCTTCAACAAAATCACCTTTTCTAAATCCATGTCGAGTTGTAGTTCCACCATACTTACGTCTGTTGCCACCTTTAGATGGAACCATTAAATGCAGTTGTCTGCGACTAATTGGAGGACGACGTAAAACCGTGAATTGAGAATTAGTAATAATTACATTGCCTATCCAGCTTGCACCATGACTTTTTACTCCCTCCCATGCTTGGTATTTAACAAACTGTGAGCTTGCCAGCGTGACTGCATCAACTGCGTGAGTTTCTGGAATTTGTAGAGACTTGTCAGATTTTTCTTTGTGTAATCCCAGATATTTGCGTAGATTTGATGTTTCCCAGCCTTTTCTTAATTCGACTTTAGAAAGAAAAGATAGGCGATTAATTTGATATCGCTGACCGACCATCACAGGGCTAAAACTTTTGCTACCTTGGGCTTCTACAACTTCTACAACGATTATTTTTGCTGGGTAGATTTCAGAAAGAAGTTTAATCGATCGGTATTCCAAATCTTTGTTTGCTCGAATACTTGGAGGTAATTTAGATCCCCGACGATTATCAAATCTAGCTTGACGATGACTGCGTTGGTTGTAAGGTATTTTGCGATTAATTCTTCTGCCACGCCTACTACGCCGCATCATAGCTCGTTGTTCCATTCGGTCTTTAACTGTTTTGAATGGAAGAACTAGGTGCAACATCTGTAATGTGTATTTCTGAGACTGAACTGCAACACCAGAAAACATTTTGCCAGGGTCTAAACCAACAACAATCTCTTGAGTCTGGGTATCAGATGGTTCGACTATTAATTGAACATAAAAAATACCTAGTTTGTTAAATTTGCCAATCGCAATACCAGATTTAATCCAACGTCTAGCACGACTTGGCTTTGTTGGCATTAACGGGATATTTTCTGATGAAATCACGGGTACTCGCATAAAGAGATAATCCTCGGAGTAAAGTTTAAGTCCCCTCGCCCACCATATTTAGGATGGCTTGCCATAATGCAACGCCTTTAATAAGAAGGCTTGAAGATAACTCGAACTGGGGAAGTATTCGAGAGTTCGTACCTAAACATGGCTCAGTGGGCTAGTCAAACATGCAAGACCTATTTCTTGCAAGCCCCACCCTCAACGAAGTAGGGTGAGGTTATTGACTTCACATACCCCTGAGCAACAAACCAATCTACAGCTTCTTTGAGTGCTGCTTTTAGCGAAGATTGAGGTAGACCCAACTCTCGTACAGCCTTAGCTGCATTGTAATACATCGGTTGTTTCGCCATCCGAACGCCATCCAATGGTACTGAGGGCGATTTACCCAAGGGTGCGAGAATCTTTTCATCAACCCAGGCAACACTAAGGGGCAACCAAGGGGGTACTGTTCGTTGAGGTGCGATAAAACCTGTGATCTCGGCGAGTTGTTCGAGTACTTCTTTGAGACTAAGATTTTGATTACCTAAGATATAGCGATCGCCTGACTTACCCCGTTGCAAAGCCAGCAAATGCCCCCACGCTACATCCCGCACATCGATAAAATTCAGACCAGTATCCAAGTAAAAGGGCATTTGCCGTCGTAAAAACCGTAAAATTATATCACCTGTGGGTGTAGGTTTGATATCCAACGATCCAATGGGGCTGCTTGGGTTGACTATAACGACCTCTTGACCCGTAGCAACTGCTTGCATAGCTTCTTGTTCAGCCAGAAACTTAGACTTTTTGTAGTTACCCACCAGCTTTTCTAAAGGACTCTGATGTGTTTCATCGACCGCTTGACCAAACGATCCTACCCCAATGGCCGCCACTGAACTGGTGTAAACGGTGCGTTCGATGTTGGCTTTCCTAGCTGCTGCTAAGACATTGCGCGTACCCAGGACATTATTATAGTGAAGTAAGTCCCGGTCTGTTTGCCACAGGGAATAATGGGCTGCGACATGAAATAGGTATTGACAACCTCTCATTTGTTGCCAGAGATTTGGATCGTTCAAATCACCTTTAACAATTTCCACCTCCAAATTGCGGAGATTTTCTAAATTGCTACTTGAACGTACCAGCGCTTTAACTGTGTAACCCTCTTTTAGTAACAACCGTACCAAGTGGGCACCAATAAAACCTGTACCCCCCGTGACAAAAACTTGCATCAAGCTGTCCCTCTCTGCTTAAATCGGGGAAACCAATCATCTAAAATGCTGTAGACTACCGGCACAACAATCAAGCTGAGGATAGTTGAAGTTACGAGTCCACCAGCGATCGCTACAGCCATAGGCGATCGCAATTCGGAACCAGCACCAAAACCTAATGCGATCGGTAGCATCCCTAAAAGTGTAGAAGCAGTGGTCATCATAATTGGTCTGAGGCGAACTGGCCCAGCCCTGAGAATTGCCTCTGTCCGGTCTAAGCCAGATGTGCGGAGTTGGTTGATGTAATCTACCAGTAAGATGGCATTTTTGTTTGCCAGTCCTAACAAAAATACAAAGCCAATCAGCGAGATCATCCCAAAGTCACTCTTGGTAAAAAGTAAAGCCAGCATTGCACCGACAATTGACAAGGGCAAAGAAACACCAATAACTACAGGGTCTATCCAACTTTTGAATAGCAAAATTAGTACCACGACAATACACAGTGCTGATAAAAGCAAAGTAGTACCAAAACTACTAAATACTTCACCTTGGCGGGCCGAATCTCCTCCCAAGTCTAAAGTTACACCAGCAGGTAACACTGCTTTCGCTTCGGCTACTAGTTGGTCTGTGGCACTACCCAAAGACAAATCCTTGCCCAGATTGGCACTGATATAGGCTACCCGTTGATTGTTGAGCCGCTCAATTTGAAAAACCGTACCCTGCCCGTTAGTTTCGCTTGTTACAGTGACATCAGCAAATCCCGGTAATCTTTCGATGCGCTCTTTAATTGCCTTGGCAGCTTTGCTGAGGCTTTGGAGGTTATCGCCTCGTAGTGAAGCCTGTAAGGGTTTTTGTCCGCCAGTGTCAACAAATTGAATATCTTCGACGCTAGTACTCACACCAGGGAGATTAGGCAAAGACGAGCGTAATTGGTCTTGTACTTCCGCAGTCCTGATGTTACGGTCTTCCTTGAGCTTCACATACAGCGTACCTTTATTAGGTTCACCCTCACGAGAACCAACAGTAGTAAACACCGTTTCCACTACTGGAGATTTTCTCACCACATCTTCTAGTTTTTTGGCAACTTCTAGAGAATCGTTTAAGGGGTTGGGGATGGGGAATGGGGGATTGGGGATTGGGGATTGGGGACTGAAGTTCCCCTGCACCTGTGTTCCACTAGGAATACTCGGCAAGGGTGCGGTGTAAGTAATATTGAACTCGCCACGATCTAATTTAGGAATAAACCCTTTGGGAATTAGTAGACTTAGAGCCATACCTGCAACAAAGCTCAATATGGCTAATGCGACGACTGTCTTGCGGTGGTTTAAAGACCAGTTGAGTAAGTTTCTATAAAATCGGGTAAAATTCGCCCAGATGTTTGCTTCCTGGCGGCGTTGGGAATTTGAAGTAGCAGGTTTTAACCAATAAGTTGCTAAGGCTGGTGACAATGTACGGGCAACCAATGTCGAAGCAATCATGGCTGCTGAAACTGTGATTCCAAATGGCTTGAAGAACTGCCCAATTACCCCACCCATTAAACCAATGGGTAAAAAAACCGCTACTGCTGTAGCAGTGGTGGCAATCACTGTTAAGCCAATTTCATCTGTAGCTGAAAAAGCAGCTTGGCGGGGAGTTTCCCCCTCATCAATATGCCGCATGATGTTTTCGACATCGATAATCGCATCATCGATGACGCTACCAATCACCAAAGCTAAAGCTAACAGCGTAATTGTCTCTAGGTTGAAGCCAAAAATCGCCATGACGATAAACGTTGCCAACAAAGATGTCGGAATCGCCAAAGCAGAGATGAGAGTTGCCCGCCAATTCCATAAAAAAGGAAAAATTACCACTATCGACAAGACGACGGCCTCCATCAGCGCATCGATTGTTGACTGAGTGGCTTGGCGGATATATTCGGCTTGGGTAGAAGCTAAGGTAAGGTTAACATCCTTGAGGGTAGAGCGTAATCTTTGGACTTCTTCTTCAACTCGACTCACCACTTCTAAGGTGTTAGCGTCACCGCGTTTGATTACCTGAAATGCGAGTGCATCTTGGCCGTTAAACCTGACTAATGTTGCCCCTGCTTGGGGGATGGCTGCTGCACTTACATTCGCTGGATTTAGGGGAGTTGCAGTAGCACCGCCCAATAGTGAAACTTTTAGAACTCCTGGGAGTTTAGCGATCGCATTTACAATCTCGTCTTGCGCCAACTTTGTCAAATCTGTAAGATTCCGTTTGGAACTCTCAATGGCATAGCTAATGGCGGCTGACTCGTTCAAGTTCAGGGGAATAATTTTAGAAGTTGCTCCTTGAGGTAAAACCAACTGCTTAAGGGCAGTTTCAACTTCTTTGGTTGATGTTTCTAAATTAGTCCCAACGGCGAAAGAAAGGGCAACAGCAGTTTGACTCGGATAGGTGGATGAGCGGATATTTTCCAATCCTTCTAGGGAACGGAGGCGTTCTTCCAGGGGTTTGGTGAGCTTCGCCTCTGTATCCAGGGCAGTTGTCAGGGGGGCTGTAGCATTTACAACCACCACTGGAAAGGTAATATCTGGAAACAAAGCATACTTAAGGGAACTGAAAGCCAGAACACCAGCTACCGTTACGGCAATCCAAAAACTCACCGTCAGCCACGAAAATTGAATCGCCAATTTGGAAATATTGAAGAGTTCTCGTGCGGATTTTGAGCGATCAAGCTTAACCATCTTGGAAAATTATCGTGTGGGTGACACAATTATTTAGTCATCGATGAGGAAAAGGGGCAGGGAGCAGGGGAGAAGACCCCGTAAATAAATTTATTGGCTCTGAAACCCTTGTTTGCTAGGGGAATCCTAAATCCTCCCCCTTGCTCCCTGCTCCCTGCTCCCCTGCCTCTTCGGTCATGCTACAGCAATCAACTTGGGTTTGCGAGTTTTGGTCACTAGCAAACGGCAATATTAGTTATTGTCACTCAGATGTGGCAAAATTTTTAATACAGAATTGAACTTTAAAAATGAAACTTAATTCTGTTGAGCATAAGGAATTATGCGGCGATCGCCTATTTATACCCAAACGCAAACTTGAAACTGTCGAGAGGGCTAGTGTCTAATTTTTTGCCCATCAACACAATTCTGGTTCCTCAAGGAGCAGAATATAAAGCTGTGTGTCGCGGATTAAGTGGCGTTACTGGTTCCATCCCAACAGTAGTAGCCATACCTGTAGGAATGAAGCCTTTACTTAAGTATCTGCACCAAGGACAATTTTTAGCTCCCAAATCTAGGGTGCTGATTATGGGTATATGTGGCAGCTTGAGCGATCGCTATACAGTTGGTGATATTGTGCTGTATCAAGATTGTGTTTATCAAGGGAAGCTTCTAGAGTGCGATCGCTCTTTCACAACACAATTACACTCTTCATTATCAGAAAAAGTATCATTAGTCAAATCAATGACAAGCGATCGCGTAATTTGGTCTGCTACCGAAAAACGCCATTTAGGTGAGACTTTGGCTGCTGATGTTGTTGATATGGAAGGATTTACTGCCTTAGAGTTTTTTAATGCCGTCGGGATATCCGTGGCAATGCTACGAGTAGTCAGTGATAATTGTCAGCATGATATCCCCGATCTCACATCAGCAATTAACTCTGATGGTTCCCTAAACCCTTTCCCTTTAGCTATGGGAATGCTTCGACAACCCCTTGCTGCTACTCGACTGATTAGAGGTTCATTAACAGCATTAAAGGTATTAGAGCAAGTTACAAATCAGCTTTTTTCTGGGAATAGACTGGAATAATTTGTTGCAGGATTAATAATATAACGGGTTGCAATTAATTGAAATACAAATACTTTGTAGGGTGGCACAGATATGCTACCCTACTATATCTTGATATAAGTCGATATTTGTGAAATAAAACTATAAAAAGTATTTGTGTTTATTTGTGATTATATTTGCTTTGATATCACATTAAAAAATCTGGATTACGTACTATACAAAAGATTTATGTTGTGTATTAGCGTCAATACATAATTTCAGCTTCTTATTAATCATTTTTTATAAGAACCACATCTGTCGTAGGGGTGATTCATGAATTTACCCTATGACAGATGTGGTTTTTAAGCATGAACATATTTATAATTTTATGTCAACATGCAAGTCCTATAAAAGAAGAATTACCGTCAGTATAATAATCTATACAATTTTTATTTTGATGATTAAATTACTTATGCAATAAGTTTTACAGAAACTTTATTGTTATATCTATCAAGTAGAAAACGATATTGGGAAGCATAATATATAACCTGATCAGGGTTGGGTTCCACGAGAGCTAATTCCACTGGATTGTGAACTAAAAATACTTTTTTGCCAGGATAGCTCGGAACTAATTTGCCAACTTATAGAACAGAATTTATGAATCTCAATCACAAGCTCTACCTGTACTCGTTCTTAGCTCATTTCAAATGGCTGAAGAAAAGTTACACCGCTAAAATCATGTTGGTGGCTTTTTTGGGTACTCATGTACCACTTCTAAGTTTACTTTTGAGTTTCGTCATCTCAAACTCCTATTCCTTCGAGATGGCGGCGCGAGTTATGATTATTGCTCTATTGGCGACATTGGTGGGTACAGCTGTCACCCTCTATGCCCTAAACCATCTCCTCAAACCGGTCATTTTTACATCTGCGGCATTACAAAACTATTTGAACACCAAAACACTACCCGAATTGCCCACAGAATTTGCTGATGAAGCGGGTACTTTGATGGCAGATACATCACAAACCCTTCACAAACTAGATGAGTTAATTCACTACATTACTAATTATGATGAACTGACTGGATTACCCAATCGTGATTTATTCCGCGATCGCCTTCATCAGATTTTATCTCAACCTGAAAACAACCAGAGGCTTGTAGCTGTCTTCTTGCTCAGTATTGATGATTTCACTGGTATAAGTCATGGGTTGGATCATCAGACAACAAATTTATTGTTAAGAGCAATTTCCCAAAGGCTATCCACTTGCATGGTGCAAACAGATATTCTTGCCCATTTGAGTGGAGATGAATTTGTCCTTGCCCGAATCGATATGCATTCTTTGGAACATGTAATCAAGTTATCTCAAGCTTTGTTAAATACCTTGAGTAAACCCTTTCCTTTAGAAGGTAACTTGATTCATATTAGCGCCAGCATCGGCATCACAATTAATCACCTAAACGATCCGAATAATGTAGATCAACTTTTACAACAGGCTCATATAGCGCTTTATCAAGCGAAGCAGCAAGGGCGTAGTCAATACCAATTCTATTCGCCGGAAATGAATGCTCAGTTGCAAGAGCGACTGACTTTAGAAAAGGAATTACATGGAGCGCTTGAGCGTGGCGAAATGCTGGTTTATTATCAACCTTTGATTGATTTACATAGCGGACAAATGACAGCGATGGAAGCGTTGATTCGCTGGCAGCATCCGACATTAGGTATGATTTCTCCAGTCAAGTTTATTCCCATTGCAGAAGCCAATGGTGCGATCGTACAAATTGGTGAATGGGTTTTGCGAACTGCTTGCGCCCAAACCCGTGCTTGGCAGCTTGCTGGATTTACCCCAATTCGGATATCTGTGAATCTGTCATCTCGACAGTTTGAACAACCGTATTTGGTTGAGATCGTCAACCAAATTCTAGAAGAAACTGGACTTCAAGCATCTTCCTTGGAACTAGAAGTAACAGAAAGCTTCTTGATGGCTGATATTGATCGTTCAGTTAAAACCTTAAAACAATTACGAGAACTGGGTATCTGCTTGGCTCTAGACGATTTCGGTACTGGTTATTCCTCCCTGAATTATTTGAAACGCTTTCCTGTGAATATGCTCAAAATTGATCGGTCGTTTGTGCAGGATGTCATGTCTAATCCTGATAGCGCCGCCGTCACCGATGCGATTATTGCCCTAGCAAAGAGCCTCCGCTTGAAAATCACAGCAGAAGGTGTGGAAACCCAAGAGCAGCTAGAATATCTGCAAATGCGTGGATGCGATGAAGGGCAGGGTTACTACTTCAGTTGTCCAATTCCTGCTGATGTAATTGCCCCGATGTTGCAGAAAAGTTCTCAGCAAATGGAGATTACCACAACATAAGTCATTACTATAGCAATCCTATCTGAGTTTGTGAAAATTCTCAGTGTCCAGATCCCCGACTTTTTTGAGGATAACCCAGTATGGGTTAGACCCCCGTTGACATCCTCACCGCCGTGAACGCACCCTTAAGAAGGAGTAATGAGTAATAAGTAATAAGTAATGAGTAAATACCCATTTTTCTGATAACTGAAGAGAATAAAGAGCCAGAAAATACTCACAAAGTCGTATTTTCTGACTTTATTGATATGACACTGCATCCAAAAAATACATTAATAACAATATTTAGAGATGATGGAAGTATACTGAGCATCGACCTTTGAACGCGAACGGCTATGCAACCAGTTGATTTCACCACCCTTACAGCTACTTGTAGCGAGATCCGCACTAACTGGCTGCCCTCGCGGACAGAACAGGTTTATCAGCGCGATCGCTACACTATTGCTATAGCATTACGCACCCTAAAACAGCGTGATTGGCTACAGATTTCTTGGCATCCCCAAGCAGCACATATTTGTATCGGCGAGCCACCACCGCGATCGCCAGATACCTTTACCTTTAGCCAACAACTAATACACCAGTTGGGTGGTTTGGCACTGGTGGGTATTGAAGCGATCGCCCCTTGGGAGCGTGTTATTGATTTGCAATTTGCCCGTCGTCCCGGAGAAAGCGCCCTGTATCATGTCTATGCAGAAATCATGGGCAAATATAGCAACGTCATTCTCACCGATGCCAGCAATATAATTATCACCGCAGCCCATCAAGTCAGTCAGCAGCAATCTAGTGTCCGTCCCATCCAAACCGGACAACCTTATGAAACACCACCAAAACTAACTGGAACTGTCCCTAGTTTGAGCGAATCTCCAGAACGTTGGCAAGAACGGGTAAGTTTAGTACCAGGAGCAATCAAGCGGCAATTGCTGAAAAGTTATAGTGGCTTGAGTGCTGCGTTGTTGGATTTAATGCTGCTAGAAGCAAATATTGCACCAGAAACATCTACTGAAACTCTCAACCCTGACGATTGGCGACGGTTGTTTGAGCGTTGGCAAGAATGGTTGCAAGCTTTGGATGCCAAAAAATTTCAACCTGGTTGGACAAAAAATGGTTACACGGTAATGGGTTGGGGTGTAGTTGAAAAAGTTAAAGATGTTCAGGAGTTACTCAACCGTTACTACAGCAACCAAATTGACCAACAGTTATTTTCCCAATTGCGCCATCAGTTGAGTCAGAAATTGAATAATATTCTGGCAAAATTACGCAATAAAGCTCAAACATTTAAAACGCGGTTGCAGCAATCAGATCAAGCTGATGAATATCGACACAAAGCTGATTTATTGATGGCTCACCTGCAAAACTGGCAACCGGGGATGAAAGAAATTATCCTTGCTGATTTTGATACAAATTTGCCAGTAGCGATCGCTCTCCAACCAGATAAAAATGCTGTCCAAAATGCCCAAAGTCTTTACAAACAGCACCAAAAGTTGAAACGCGCTCGTTCTGCTGTAGAACCGCTATTGTTAGAAGTGCAGACAGAAATTGACTATTTAGAACAAGTAGAAGCTGCGATCGCTCAGATAGACATCTACCAAACGGCGGAAGATTTACGAGCTTTAGAAGAAATCCGCGAAGAGTTGATTGGGCAAAAGTATTTAGAAGATCCAGAATATCGCAGTCGTAGCGCAAACGAACCCCCTAGTACCAACTTTCATCGTTACCTTACCCCTAATGGCTTTGAAGTGTTAATTGGCCGCAACAATCGCCAAAATGACCAATTGACCTTTCGTGTCGCTGGAGATTATGACTTATGGTTCCACGCTCAAGAAATTCCAGGGAGCCATCTGTTACTACGTCTACAACCCGGCGCTGTGGCAGAAGAAGCTGATTTGCAATTTGTAGCCAATCTTGCCGCTTACTACAGTCGCGCCCGTCAGAGCGATCAAGTCCCAGTAGTTTATACCCAGCCAAAACACGTTTATAAACCCAAAGGAGCAAAACCGGGAATTGCCATTTACAAACAGGAGAGCATTCTTTGGGGAAAACCACAAATGGTCATTAGTCATTAGTCATTAGTCATTAGCATTGGGAATTGGAAAGAGGACTTGGGGACAAGGAGAATTGGGGACAAGGGGAAAGACTTGTTGTAAGTTCTAAACTTTTGTCAGCTTGTCAGCTTGTCCCCTTGTCACCTTGTCAGCTTGTCCCCTTGTCCCCTTGTCCCCCTGCCCCCTGCTCCCTGCCCCCCTGCCTCCTCTCTTGCCATCTATACCCAGCGATCTGCTGAATTATTCTAATAGATAGAGGCGTTTAGGGTTTATTCATATCTTTTTTTGATGAATATCAGGAAAAATCTGTGTTGACTGTTACAATATTTGTTAAGAAAAGTTGCCCGTTGCATTTTGGGAACGCGCAATTGGGTTTTAACTTTCTTGAGAAGACAACGCAAAAAAACATTTTCTAGACCAGCTGTGGGAGGCTGGTCTTTTTGTATTTAGACTAAGTGTATATTGTCATGGTGGGATATTGGGCCGAGTTGAGGCGATCGCCTGAGATAAATTTTAAAGCTAGGTGCATCTAGCTCTTAACAAATGTCCACTCCAGCACTTTAACGGGGGCTGACTGAAGGGCTTGACTCAATTCGGCACTGCTTTTAAATTCGGTCTGGAACAATTCACAGGCTTCAATGTTGACTGTAAATTGTTTTTCCTGAAATGGCCAAGGTTTGACAGTAACCAAGCGATCGCTACGCTGCATGATGTCGTAGCGCTGGCCATCGGGGCCTTTGCTAATTTCTAAAAACCGCTCATCTTCAGGTAGTTCCTGCTGACAGAGAATGAGAGAAAGGCGATCGCACCATTGCATAAATGCATAAGCTGCATCAACTTCCTCCTTTTTTATGCCCAGTTCTTTGCGCCACTGTTGCTGGTTTTGAAGTTGCTCATCTAAAATTTTGTCTAGTTCTGGAAAAGTGCCCCGGCTTGGCTCATTTAAACGGCTGATGTGCATGGAAATTAATAGAGCCACCCACCGTCCCCGGTAACGAGCATTCTTTGCCAGTTCCGCCACTTTGCCAATCCCAATCTTTGCATCCTTTTTTGTGGCGAGAGTGAAATCCTTCGGCGCACCTGCTTCAGTAACAAGGTCTTCTTCCCACTCTTTTTCTAGGTCATCGTGATGAGAAATCGCAGCTAGCGTTTCATAAAGCCGTGGTGGAGCATCTTTGCGTTGCCATTGTCCTGCTAATTGCGCTGCTAATAAAGCATGGGCACGATGATAAATAATTTCCCAACCATTTGGGGTAGAATTGACAATCACAAATGAATCTCCTGACTCTAAGTTTTGATTTGGAGATTAGCTCACATAAATTCAATTTTTTTTAGCAAGCTAATTTCTCAATTAATAATTTTAGTATGCTGATTTTTGATTACCACTACATCTGGCTTGCGATATATGCTGAATAATACCAATTATTATATCTGCGGTTATAGCAACCCTAAATGAGTTTTGAAAATCGATAAACTAAGATCACCGACTTCTTTGAGAAGTCGGTGATCTTATTGTTTACGACTGATTTAGGGCTGCTATATAACCAGTAGGTAAAAGTATTTATTATAAATAAACTATTTATAGTAGTTATTTTTGCTAGTATCTCAAATACTGTATTAGCTACTCGAATTAAGACTCACTTGATAAATAGTTTTTGATTAATTTTAAATTGCAGTTTTTCTCGTAATTTTTGTGCTTTTTGATAAACGGCTGTCTGCCCTTTGTTTGAATTGGGTATTTCTGCTGTTTCCAAAGGTTGAATAGAGTAACTCAAGCGAGTTCTCATTGCCCAAATCCCCATTGAAGGGAACAGAATTAAAGCAAGCATTAAAGGTGAGAAAGGCAAAAATGGTAACTTGACTAGTCGTTGCAATTTCTGTAAATTAACAGCCCAAGGGTGTAAAGATTCACTACCAATGCAGACTACTGGGAGAATGGGAATATGATAGCGATCGCTCAACTTAATAAAACTCACATCAAACTTTTCTAGTTGATACCGTCTTTTCCAACCTTTCCTCGGGCCGCGAATACCTTCAGGCGCATATAAGAGAATTTTATCTTGGACGATAGCTGCCTCAAAATTATCTAATTCGGCTCGCACACCGCCCAAAACCTGCGACCATTTCGATGGTAGCCACCAAATCATCCAAGGATGCTCAAATAATGCTAGATTTGCTACAGGCTGTACCACCCATCCTCTAGTTTCACTTAATAAATAACCCAAAGCCAAAAAATCCCAAGGAAAACACATCCCTGCGTGATTCATTGCCACAATTAATGGCCCTGTTTGTGGCAAGTTTTCGACTTGTTGTAATTCTCCCCGAAAATAGTATTTGACAATGGGGCCAAGAATTTCTTTGCGAAAAGCTTGTTGATATTTGGGATCAAATTCACTAACTTCTGTTTGCGGTGAACGAAAACCAAGACGCAACCAACGACTCAGCAAGGCCAGATAAAATCCGCCAGGAATTAAAAATAATCCATATTCGATCCAATTCCAACCGTCTTTATCAGCATGGTAGCGCTGCCAATGGCGGTTGAATAAAATTAGCCAGCCTGGAGGATACCAAAGACAAAACCAATCAAACCAGCTAAATATATAGCCTTCGCCTGGTGGATTTTCCAGTTCTGTGCCGAGGAGGTTTTCGGAGTGTTGATTAATCAAAGCGGTTAAAGTTCAGGCAAACATTTGATTAAAATCCCATTATAGCTTTCTAGCTTTGCCATCGGTATCTAACTCAGGTTAAGCGCATCTTAAAAGCTATTGACTATAGAAATCTGACTTGATAAATGAAATTATTTGCGTAGGTAGGGAGTAGTGAATTAACCTTTTCGAGATGTACGAAATATTTTCAGAAATCAAATATGATTCCTATACTATTATTGAATTACATAATCAACAAAATTTAATATTTATTTTATAGTTGTCTTCTCCAGTTATCAGAAGCTATAGAATTGACGTATTTAATTAATGATATTGGGATTTTGCCAAAAGATGAAAATGATATTAACTAATGATTGTTCAAATTCATCCTAAAGTGGGAGCCAAATGGCGAGACACCTGTCTTAATCTTCCTATTATGGAATTAGGAAAACGACTCAAAATTTCAGATTTAATCCGTGAACTGCGGCAGCAACTCCATCTTTCTCAGGAGAAGTTTGCAGCTAAGTTAGGAGTTTCCCTGCGAACAGTCAATCGTTGGGAGAACGGATCTACAGTGCCTTCACAGATGGCACTCAAGCTGATTGAAGAGATGTTAGAGAACATGGGCGAACCAGGCAAAAAACTACTGAACGAGTATCTCCTAAAAGCGGAGCAACGGGAGGACTCTTATAAATGATGGTGAAAGTACCCGAAAAAATTTTGATGATGCGCTCTTGGTTACTAACTTATGGTGTGATGGTTCTGGCAGTTATAGCAGCACTGCTGCTAACGGGACTATTGCTACCAGTTTTCGATCCGAGCGTATTTACATTATTTTATGCTGCTGTGGCAATCAGCGCCTGGTATGGCGGCATGGGACTTGGAATATTAGCGATCGCATTATCTGTTACAACTGCGCTCTATTTTTTAATCGAGCCAATTCACTCGTTCGATTTTCTCAGCCCGAACGTCTTAGTACAATTAACCACATTCTCACTAGTATCCTTCTTAATTACTGCCCTCTCTTCAGAGCTGCGAACTGCTAGACGCAAGGCAGAGACAAGCCTAAAATTGTTGCAAAATAGCGAAATGCGGTTTAGCCGACTGGCAGAATCCAACATTATTGGAGTCATTGTCACCGAGATGAAAAACGGTTGCATCATAGAAGCCAATGATGCTTTTCTGAAAATGGTCGGCTATACGCGAGAAGATTTGTCTGCTAACCAAATAAAGTGGCGTGAAATTACTCCAACTGAGTATCTTCTATTGAGTGAACGTTCAGTAGAAGAACTGAGAACAACCGGAGTATGTAAACCCTTTGAGAAAGAATATATCTGCAAAGATGGCACAAGAGTTCCCGTTTTGCTCGGTTCTGTCCTCGTGGAAGACAGTGAAGAAACTGTGATTGGCTTTGTTATTGATTTGAGCGAACGCAAACAAGCCGAACAAATCTTGCGGGACAAGGAAGAACGTCTAAGGTTAGCTAACGAACGTTTTGAGTTAGCGGCATCTGCGGTCAACTGTCTTATTTATGACTGGAATCTAGAACAGGATACAGTCGAAAGAACCGATGGGTTAACCCGGATTTTGGGCTATTCCCTTGATATTGCTGAACCAACAGCTACTTGGTGGCGTGAGCTTGTTCATCCAGAAGATTTACAGCGCGTACAAGAAGAGTCGGTAGTTGCTTTGGCAAATAGCGATCGCTATACTTCTGAGTATCGCATTCGCAACCAAGATAACCATTACGTCCATGTAATCGATCGGGGAATAGTAGTGCAACGGGATGCTGACGGCAAGCCAGTACGCATAGTTGGCAGTACTACAGATATTAGCGATGTTTACGACGAGCTTCGCTTACGCAAGCAAGCAGAAAAAGCAGTCCAAGAAAGTGAAGAACGGCTCAGAAGTTTTTTTAAAGCAAATATCGTTGGCATTATCTTTGGCGATGTGAATGGTAGTATCACCGAAGCCAACGACGAATTCTTACGAATTGTGGGCTATACCCAAGCAGATATCAAAGCTGGGAGATTGCGGTGGACTGATATCACTCTCCCTGAGTATCAATATTTAGATGAACTGGCTATTGCCGAGGCCACAGCAAAGGGAACCTGTACACCTTATGAAAAGGAATGTATTCGCAAAGACGGTTCTATTGTCCCGGTTGTAGTTGGCTACTCCCTTTTAGGAGAATCTCGGCAGCAATCAGTTGCATTCATTCTTGATATTAGCGACCTTAAGCAAACGAAAAAAGCGCTGAGTCAGAGTCAAGAGCAATTTCAAGCTTTTATGGACAATATTCCAGCCGCAGCATGGATTACCAATGCAGAGGGGCGTGTACTTTACCTCAGTCCAACTTATCTGAGCATATTCCATGTAGCAACAAATAAGGCAATTAATAAAAATATTTCTGACTTATACCCAGCCGAAATCGCTCAACCCTTTCTTGATAACATTAGAATAGTTGCCCAGACGAATCAGGTTGTTGAAACCATCGAATCTGCCCCACGCACAGATGGCACTCTGGGAGAATTTTTGGTATATAAGTTTCCCATTGCCGATCCATCTGGGCAACGCCTAGTAGGAGGGGTTGCAGTTGACATCACCGAACGCGAGCGCATTCTTCGTGAACGCCAGCTTGCTGAACAAGCTTTGCAAGAGCGTAGTGAAAGACTTAAGCTACTCTCTGAGACAACCAGTGATTTGCTTTCAACCGAGCGTCCCTTGGATTTAATGAACAGCTTGTTTAGCAAACTCTCGGCGCAGATGGATTTGCATTTCTACTTCCACTATCTAATTGAGACGCACGAAAATCAGCAGAAACTTCGCTTAGTAGGTTGGAGCGGCATCAGTGATGAAGTATTTCAAACAATTGAATACCTAGAATTTAATCAAGAAATGTGTGGATTAATAGCGCAAGAACGCCGTCAAATTGTCATCAATGATGTACTTAACTCTACTCATCCAAATGCCCACATCCGCCTTCTCCAGTTTTTGCAAATTACAGCTTATGCAGGTCAACCCTTAATCGCTCAGGGAAAGCTACTTGGTGTCCTCTCCTTTGCCAGCCGCACCCGTACCCACTTCACCTCTGGGGAAATTGCCTTACTGCAAGCAACCTCCGATCAGGTAGCGGTTGCTTTGGAACGAGCCGAATTAATGACTTCGTTACAGCGACGCAAAGAAGAATTGATCCAAGCTAACCGGATTAAAGATGAATTTTTGGCGGTTCTTTCCCACGAACTTCGCACGCCGCTAAACCCGATTTTGGGATGGTCGAAGTTACTGCAAACTAAAAAGTATGATGAAGCAACTACTACTCGCGCCCTCGAAACCATTGAGCGCAATGCCAAGCTTCAGACTCAACTAATTGAAGACTTGTTGGATGTCTCTCGGATTTTGCAAGGTAAACTGAGTTTAAATATTGCTCCTGTGAATTTAGAAACTGCGATCGCAGCAGCGATAGAAACTGTACGTTTAGCCGCCCAAGCTAAATCTATCAATTTGCGATTTACGATTTTAGATTTTGAATTAGACAACTCTCAAATAAATTTAGAATCTGTAGATTTTAACAACCAAGCTGACAATTTAAAATCCCAAATTCCAGTTGCACTCCCAGCGCCCCAAAGGAGCGATTCAAAATTCTTAGTAACAGGTGATTCCGGTCGCTTGCAGCAAGTTATGTGGAATCTCCTTTCTAATGCGATTAAGTTTACGCCTCAAGGTGGAGAGGTAGAAATTAGTTTACAGTCTGTTGATTCCCAGGTTCAAATTCGAGTCAGTGATACAGGTAAGGGAATTAGCCCAGATTTTTTACCATTCGTATTTGAATACTTTCGCCAAGCTGATGGTGCAACTACCAGAAAATTTGGGGGATTGGGATTAGGATTAGCTATTGTTCGTCATATCGTCGAGCTACATGGGGGCACTGTTAAGGCAGAAAGTTTGGGCGAAGAACAGGGAGCAACTTTTACAGTTATGCTACCGATGATTAAGATTCATCCAGATAGCCACCAGATTTATATACAACCTGATAATTTACCCGATCTAAATGGGGTGAAAATTCTGCTTGTGGATGATGAGCGTGATACGCGAGAGTTAATTGCTTTCATTTTAGAGCAATCTGGCGCGGTTGTAACTCAGGCTGCATCGGCTTTGGAAGCGTTACAAGCTTTGCCTGAGTTCAAACCAAATCTACTCTTAAGCGACATTGGAATGCCAGAAATAGACGGCTATATGTTAATGCGTCAAATTAGAACTATGTCACCAGAAGAAGGAGGAAAAATTCCAGCGATCGCTCTTACAGCTTATGCTGCTGAGGCCGATTACCAACAAGCAATCGCCGCCGGATTTGGAGAGCATATCACTAAACCTGTGGAGCCAGCTAAATTAGTTCGAGCGATCGCAAACCTAATTTGTAGTTGTAGCAACCTGCAAACTAACTCACGATCCTTATAATTAACTGAGGGAATCAATTAACTTTACAACTCGTTCCTTAAGTTCATCTCGAATCCGGCGAAACGTTTCAATTGATTGCCCTGCTGGATCATCAAGTTGCCAATCTTCAAACACATCTCTTAATACCCATTTTTCGGGTAAGTTAACACCACAACCACATAATGAAATCGCAGCATCATAATCTTCCGCATTGAAATCACTTAAAGGCTTCGAGGTTTGATTACTAATATCAATGCCGATTTCTGCCATCACTTCAACAGTGATAGGATCTACCTTACTTGGCGCTAAACCAGAACTTGTGACAGCAATTTTATTTTCGCCAAATCTATGTGCAAATCCCTCTGCCATTTGGGAACGGCGGGAATTATGCGTACAAACAAACATCACTTTTTTCATAATTCCTTCCCTTTTTATTGTTCAAAGAGCGATTTTAGGAACCCGCCGCCATATCATGAGTATCTGATATAGCGGCGGGGGGATATCAATCTAAGCACAACATGGCTTATTAACAGCCTTGACTACCTCAGCCGAATTAACTGTAGTCACCAAATTCTTTTCTGGCGCTGTATCCCCCACTTTCACTACAAAAACTTCCCAACGATTCCCGTCTGGATCTGTTACCCAAACTTTATCTTGCAAAGCGTAGCAGCAATCAGTGTTGTCTTCGGTAAATAATGCTAGCCCTGCCTCCGTAAATCTTTGGATAGCCGATCGCACTTCTTCTGTACTTTCAACTTGTACACCCAAGTGAGACAATGCACTCAATGCACCACTAGCCTGAATGCTATGAGCCAGATTCAATGTCAAATTTAACGCTGGGCTAGAAATATCAAACTTAGCGTAGCCATCCTTATATTTCATCGGTTCCACACCAAACATAGCCCGATAAAATGCTACAGACTTTTCAACGTCAGTAACATTTAAAGCCACATGAGTTTTTAGAACTGCCATAATTTTGCTCCTTGTAAGATTTTCAAAATTTAATTACGAATTACATTACACCGTGGATCTCGCAATGTTGCTTTTTCCGGCTCTCGTGGGAA
Source organism: Nostoc sp. UHCC 0252 (assembly GCF_034931145.1). Classification (NCBI taxonomy): domain Bacteria; kingdom Bacillati; phylum Cyanobacteriota; class Cyanophyceae; order Nostocales; family Nostocaceae; genus Nostoc; species Nostoc sp. UHCC 0252. The sequence continues at coordinate 21,738 of NZ_JAYGHE010000089.1, forward strand.
CCAAAATGCTGTGCGCTTACAAACCTCAACCAGCATTAACATTACTGGGACTTCGATTAAAACGCCTACCACTGTAGCAAGTGCAGCACCAGAATTTAAGCCAAAGAGCATTACTGCTGTTGCGATCGCAACTTCAAAGTGATTACTGGCTCCAATTAATGCTGCGGGTGCGGCATCCTCATAAGATATATTCAGTTTTAAGGCTGCCACATAACTAATCAAAAAAATGAAATTAGTTTGGATGAATAGTGGCACGGCAATTAACAAGATGTGCAAGGGATTGCTAACAATTAATTCACCCTTGAACGCAAACAGCAAAACCAAAGTAATCAGCAGGGCGGTAATAGAAATTGGACTGAGATACTTGATAAATCTCCGTTCAAACCAGTCTTTACCTTTGTATTTAAAAATCCAATAACGGCTATACATTCCGGCCACTAATGGCAAGCCGACATAAATAAGTACTGACAAAACAATTGTTTGCCACGGTACTGTTAAATCATTTGCCGCCAGTAACCACCTACCTAAAGGTGCATACAAAAACAGCATCATCAGAGAATTAACCGCCACCATCACCAAAGTGTGTCCCTGATTGCCATAAGAAAGATAACCCCACAGCAACACCATTGCAGTACAAGGAGCAATTCCCAGTAAAATCGTACCAGCAATGTAGGAATTAGCGATCGCTATTTCGTCACCACGAATTAATTCTGTTCCAGCAATTAACGGACGGAACAACCAACCCAAGAAAAATTGGGCAAATACTACCATCGTGAATGGCTTAATCAACCAGTTCACCACCAAGGTGAGAATTACAGGTTTTGGGGCACGGATAGCATTTTTAGCTTGAGTAAAATCTATTTTTACCATGATCGGATACATCATGAAAAACAGACATACTGCAATGGGAATTGACACTTGGTAAATACTCAACGCATCCAGCGTCACCGCTATCTGTGGAAATAATCTTCCTAGTGCAATTCCTGCCAAGATGCACAGAAATACCCAAACGGTAAGGTATTTTTCAAAAAAACTGAGATTGCTCCCTGCTTGTGCTGTATTCAGTTGCGAATTCGTACTCATGGATGTAAGCCTGAAATATTTTTGGGGAGTGGGGAGTAGGGAGTGGGGAGTAGGGAAGAAGCAGGGGAAAATTCCTCTCCTCTGCACCCTCTAATGCCCTAATCTCCATCTCCAGCTTTCCAAGCAATTGCTTTGCTAGGTTCGGGATCGGGTAGCTTCAGAGAAATCAATGCTGCTGCTAGTACAAAGAACATGGATGTCCACAGACAGCCAACTAAACCGAAAAACTGATATATCAAACCTGATAAGACAGTACCTATCAACCGACCACCAGAGTTTGCCATGTAATAAAAACCAACGTTCAGCGCTACCTTGTCGTCATCAGTAAACGCCAGCACTAAATAAGAGTGAACTGCTGAGTTGAAGGCAAACACTACGCCAAAAATCAGGAGTCCGCCAACGATCGCAATATCGGCTCTTACACCTATTTGGAGAGCAAGAGCGATCGCAGCTGGAACTACTGTTAGAGTAAATGTCCAAAACTGGATGGTCTTTGATTCCGGTGGACGGCCAGAACCAAATCGCTGGATCAGTGTTGGTGCTAGGAACTGAACAAGTCCATACCCAATCACCCAACAAGCTAAGAATCCACCAACCTGATAGAACGACCAGCCTAAAATCTCCCGTAGAAATACTGGTAATGCCACAACAAACCAGACATCCCGTGAACCAAACAGAAAGAATCGAGCAGCCGAGAGAATGTTAATCTCTTGGCTCTTAGAAAACAGTTGACTAAACTTGACTTTCTTCTTAATTTTGCCCATCCCTTTGGGTAGCAGTAGTCCAGTGAACATAATCAAGAACAGCCCTGCTGCCATAATCCACAGGGAATTGATAAAGCCAACCGAAGCCAAAAGTGCGCTACCGACAAAGAAGCCAACTCCTTTAAGGGCATTCTTAGAACCCGTTAGAACTGCTACCCACTTAAATAAAGACGACTGGGCATCTTGGGGAACTACTAACCGGATAGCGCTCTTAGAACTCATCTTGGTTAAGTCTTTGGCAATCCCAGAAAATGCCTGCGCCACCATCACATAACCGACTGCAATCCACTGCGCCCAACCTGGATTGAGCCATGAGAGCATCACCATCGAGAAAACCTGTAGCCCGATGCCGGTGTAAAGGGTTACTTTCAGACCTAACTGGGAACCAATCCAACCACCTAAAAAGTTTGTAATAACTCCAAAGACTTCATAGAACAAGAATAAGGAAGCGATTTGTAATGGGGTATAGCCAATGTTGTTGAAGTAGAGCAACACGAGCATTCGTAAGGCACCATCAGTGATAGTGAAACCCCAGTATGCGAGTGTGACTAGGATATAGTTTTTGAAGTTGGCGCTAGAAGCTGTGGTAGAAGCCATGAGGGAAGAGAGAAGAGGTTTAAACGCAAAGGAACGCAGAGTAAGCGCGGAGGCACGCAGAGTATTTTTGAATGAGATTCACGCCTTCAGATTTAGAGCTACTTTCCGGGCGAGTTCAACCATCCGGTTGGCATAGCCCCATTCGTTGTCATACCAAGCGAGTATTTTGACTTGCGTCTCGTTTACCACCATTGTGGAGAGGGCATCAATGATGGAAGAACGAGGATCGTCTTTGTAGTCGATAGATACTAAAGGACGTTCTTCATAGCCCAGAATCCCTTTGAGTGGTGCTTGCTCTGAAGCTGTTTTTAGTAAGCTATTAATTTCTTCTACTGTGGTAGGCCGTACAACTTCAAATACGCAGTCTGTTAAAGAAGCATTGAGCAATGGGACTCGTACTGCCAAACCATTGAGTTTGCCGTTGAGTTCGGGATAAATCAATCCGATCGCAGTTGCCGATCCTGTCGTGGTAGGAATCAAAGACAGACTGGTAGCCCGTGCGCGGCGTAGATCCTTATGAGGAGCATCGACGATGGTTTGAGTATTGGTGTTGTCATGGATTGTGGTAATGATTCCATGCTTAATGCCCAAACCTTCATGGATCACCTTCACAACTGGAGCCAAACAGTTAGTTGTACAAGAAGCCGCAGTTAGCAGATGATGCTTTTCTGGCTCATAAAGTTGGTCGTTAACTCCCATGACAATATTCAAGGCTTCTTCCTTCACCGGAGCAGCCACAATTACCTTCTGTACTCCCCGCTTAAAATAAGGGTCAAGGGTGGCGGGAGTCCTAAACTTACCGGAGCATTCCAGGACGAGATCAACACCCAACTCTTCCCAAGGGACTTCACCAGGTTGGGAATATTCGCTAAAGCTTAAGGGTGTCCCATCAATGAGGATGCGATCATCGCTCTGTGCTTCTACTTCTGCTGTCCAACGCCCGTGGACAGAATCAAATTTGAGCAAATGAGCAGCTGTTACTGCCCCACCTTTAATCTCATTGATATGGACAAACTCTAACTCTGACCAACCCCATGCAGCCCGTAAAGCTAACCGGCCAATTCTGCCAAATCCGTTGATGCCAACACGTACTCTCATCAGTTTTCCTAAGTTTATAGTGTGTTTGTAGTAAGGACTTTAGTCCTTAATTTTTAAGCACTAAAGTGCTTACTACGAACCTATCAAAACTTTCTTTTACATCAGTATTTTTGAGTTAAACCACTAGTTTTGTGGTGTCTTCAACAAATCACTAATTTGAAAGTTGATCTGCTCCTTACCTGCAAATACTGTTCCTTCTTTACCAGCTTGAAAATGTTTTTCTGCCAATTCATAAGCTTCACTAGGTAAAGGCACATACCCAACCGAACTAGTTGTTATTGGTGCATACTTGAGGTAATAATCTACAAATTCTTTTAGTTCTGGCTGATTTTGCAGAGATTGAGCATTAACATAAATCAATAATGGTCGAGCTAATGGCTGATATTCAGCTTTCTCGACAGTTTCAGATGATGGCAATACTGCTCCTTTGCCGCTATCAATTGCCAGAGCTTTTAACCGACTTTTGTTGTCTTCGTAATAAGCAAGCCCGAAATAACCCAAGGCATTAGGATCTGTGCCAACTCCGCGCACTAGGGCGAGATCATCTTCACTGGAGATGTAATCAGTGCGGCTGGCTCTGGTTTTACCAACAATAGCTTCTGTAAAGTAATCAAAAGTACCAGATTGGCCGCCAGCACCATACAGATTAATTGGTTGATCAGGCCAAGACGATCGCACTTGGTTCCAGCGAGTGATTTTTCCTTGGGCATTTGGCTCCCAAAGCTTTTTCAATTCGGCTACGGTGATATCTTGTGCCCAGGTATTTTGGGAATTCACCGCAACAGTCAGCGCATCAAAGGCAACAGGAAGCTCGATAAACTTGACACCATTTTTGTTGCAAGCTTCTATCTCTGCTTTCAGAATGGGACGCGAGGCGTTGCTGATGTCTGTCTCTTTGTTACAGAATTTCTTAAACCCCGCGCTAGTACCGGAAAAGTTGATTATAACTTGCCCTTTATACTGCTCCTTGTTTTGTTGAAACTGGTTAGCGATCGCTTCGGTGATTGGATACACTGTGCTAGAACCATCAATCTTTATTGCCCTCACTTTTGTCGCATCACTGACTTCTGCAACCTTTGGCAACGACTGAGTTTGAGTAGATGAATTGGATGTGGCTGTGCAACTTGTCGCAAAAGCCAAAACTCCAAATACGAGAGCTGATTTCTTTGCTATTGCGTTCATTGACCTCACCTTGATGGGTAATTTTGAAAGTATTTTTATATCATTTCAAAAAAACTTGATGTGTCAATATAAAGCATAGCACTATACATAAAAATTCATCAAAAAAACTTGATGCATTAAATAAATTAATTCAGCGCCAACGAAATGAGCCCTGTTGACACTTCTAGGGCTTGAAACTCTAAACTCTTTTTTAATCGCAGCAGGAACGGGCAGATGAAATTACAGAATTATGGCTAAAATCTGCCAGATATTCCTCTAAAACACTAAATTGGGACAGATTCAAACTGTAATAAATCCAGCGCCCTTCCTGACGGGAGTTAACTAAGCCAGCTTCTTTGAGGGTTTTTAGGTGAAAAGATAGTTTCGACTGATTTACCCCCAAAGCGTCGCACAAATCACATACACATAATTCTCGCTGTCGTAGCAGTTCCAGCACACTAATCCTGAGTGGATCAGAAAGAGCATGAAAGCCAGCAGCAATTAAATGAGGAATAGTAGCAGAGGGGGTTGGCATCAATTACAGTTTGATAAGGTTATGGTAACTCTATTGTGAACTAGAAACTATAGTTTAGGTGCGTAGATGTGGAGCGGCTTGTCATCAGACATCACGTTTGAGCAAGATTATTTTTACCAGAAAAGGGCGTAGAATTAACCAAGTCTATTTTTTGGCGATCGCTCTTAATATCTCATCTTCCAAAACGTTATCAAAAAATGCGATCGCACTCATCAATAAAATCTCAGCCAAAATTGAAAAAACAATTCCCCCCTTATTTAAGGAATAGGGACAATACTGTTCGGTTAACGCAAGAGACGCAATGAATCGCCGTCAAGACGAAAGACAGATTATTGTAGAGACGGCGATTTATCGCGTCTTTGTGATCAATTATCTCTCTCAAAAATCCGCGAGATTTTCAAATTGAGAATATATCAAGTCAAACCTTTGCATTCGTTAAAAAATTATTCCCGGATATAGCGGTTCTCGAATAGAAGCAATACACTTTGACCTCTCTCCTTTTAGGATACTGTTGGCGAATTATTGAGGGGTGAAACCCCTCAATGTCTTGGGAAAGTTGAAAAAAGAGAACAAGTATATTGAGCGTAGCATCTATAAAAATTATGACCCTGCACCCGCGTGATATGTCGCATATTCCTGAAACCACAGCACAAGTAGCCCGGAACTCATTTCCCAAAGGAAACATATCCCTCTTCTGTCACTCTCCGGGAGGGCGATCGCTATAAGCCTCATGAGGCGATCAATACAAGCTATACTATTAGAAAAAAATAGGTCTTGTATTTGTTATTAGAAAATAATCGCGCAATCGGTTGCTATACAAAAGGTCTAGATTTTAGGAAAGGCAAATGTTTTCGGAAAGTGACAGAAGAGGGATATATATGAAGATGCGGGATGAAATAGGAGTAAGCTGTTACGCCTACAATTTGCATATAATAAAGATGAATGTAACTTCGGGTACAGGTTATTATGCCGGCTATTGGCTTTCTAAGCTTAGAACAAAAACAACATCTACAACAGTTGTTAAAACAGAGCAATCGTTCTGAAATGAGAGAGCGAGTTTTGATACTGTTATTGATGAATGATGGTAGAACGCAAGAAGAAATAGCAGCATTAATCGGTTGTTCTCGTAGAACAGTAGCATATTGGTGTGTGCATGGAGATCCAGATGCGATAGAAAGCCTAGAAGACGGTAGAAGAAAAAGAGAATATAGAAAAGTCAATCAAGTTTATATAGATAAACTATTAGAGATAGTAGTTAGAGATAGTAGAGAAAGAACCAAGCGAATTAGGTTATGAATTTGGTCGATGGACAGCAGAAAGACTATCGACATATTTAGAGAAAGAAACAGGATTAAAAATAAGCAGTTCTCAAGTTAGGAAGATATTAAAAAGAAAAAAGTATGCTTACCTCACAGGCATTGTATAGTCTAGAGGACAGACAAAATGCAGAGAGAAGAAAAGAATTTAAAGAAAAGTTTCAAGATTATTTATCAATAGCAAAAGAAAACCCGAAGCTTTATCAGATATGGTTTTGGGATGAGAGTGGTTTTAGTTTACGAGTGTTAAGAAGGAAAACTTGGGGTAGAAAAGGAAAAAGAAAAAAAGTTACTGGGAAACGTAGTAGAGGTCGAGTAAATATGATGGGAGGTTTAAGGCTATCTGATAAAAAGCGGGTATGTTATTTTATTGAAAGAGGAAATTCAGAAACCTTTTATGAGCAACTCAAACAATTGTACGAATTCGTATTAAAAGAATGGTTGGCTTTAGGGAATAGTCAAGAATGCTTTCACGAACATGGGCCAAAAATAGTTATATTTTTGGATAATGCAAGCTACCATAAGCGTAAAGATATATGCGCCGAAATAGAAAAAAATCTACCAAACATTATTCTTGAATATCTCTCTGCTTACAGCCCTGATTTTAATCTAATTGAATTAGTTTGGCATTCATGTAAAGAATATATAGCTCATCGACTGTTTCAATCAGTATGTGAACTAAAATCTACGTTAAATAAACTCTTAAATGATGGAGAGCTTATTATTAAATGGGGAAGAAAAATAAAAAATAAGGGAAATGCTGTTTGTGCAAATTAAAAGCACAACAGCTTA
>NZ_JAYGHE010000090.1:0-18343 GCF_034931145.1 Nostoc sp. UHCC 0252
TTAGACGTGATGTACAACTACCCAAAGCCACTGGGACAAGGTTTCTGGCGGGAAATCAAGCTGCGTGAGGGTTTAGATTTGTGCATTGGTGATTTGCGCTTGTGCGATCGCATAATTTTTGAAGATCCACAAACAGAACATCCGCTACATTACCACTTTCATTTTTCAGGGGGACACGCGGATCAATATACATCCATAGGTGGCGGACAGTATATTTTTCACGGTAGTGGCTTAACTCCTCAAATCCGGTCTGAAACTTATCACGAACAGCCATTTCTGGAGGTGGAATTTACAGTGCAGCCTGAGTTGCTGCGTTCTTTTGCTGGCGATCGTGAAGGGCAATTACCAAAAGAGTTACAGCACTTAATTCGACCGGATGATCAGCTAAAATACCATCGCTGTGGCACAGCTACCCTACCGATGCAGAGAATCGCACAGCAAATTTTGCATTGTCCTTATCGGGGTATTGCCAAACGGATGTACTTAGAAGGTAAAGTGCTGGAATTGATGGGAATCCTGATAGGGCAAGAGGTTGAGATTCGTGACAGTAAAAGCAATATTCAGCCTTTGCAAGCAGATGTGGTGGACAGAATTCACCACGCTAGGGAAATTATATTGCAACGGTTGGACAATCCACTATCTTTGAACGAATTAGCGCGGCGAGTCGGTTTAAATGAATGCACCCTGAAACGGGGCTTTCGTTCTTGTTTTGGCACAACAGTATTTGGGTATCTGCGTCACTACAAACTTGAGCAAGCACGACAACTACTAGAAGCAGGAGAGATGAAAATTACCGACATTGCTCAGGCAATGGGTTACAACAGCCGCAGTCCATTTGCTGCTGCATTCCGCAAACAATTTGGCATGAACCCCAAGGAATACCAAAAACTGCGAAAAAATTCCGTTTAGCTATCGAAAAAATTCCGTCTACCTATCGAATTAGTCTTCTGCCATACCTAATTTAACGGTATCTTGTTGAAACTAATTATTATTAATGGTGTGAGCAGTGGTGTCAAATTATTGCTGGTTGAAGGTGTGGATGCTTAGTTCCTTTTGGGGATTGCTTGCCTTACCATCTGTAGCGGAAACTAATTTAAACCGTAGTAATTTTGATGCAAATATATATCCTCTAGCAACTGCGGCTACAAATCTACACGAAGTTGAGCATCCAACGACTACGGTTAAACAGTGGCTTGCTCAAGGGATAATTCAGGTAACGGGTGTAAAGTTAAGGCAAACAGACAAGGAACTGGAAGTAATTTTAGAGAGTACAGGTTCAGATAAGTTGCAGCCTGTAAGTAAAAGTGAGGGAAATAATTTTATTGCAGATATTCCCAATACTCAGTTAAATTTGCCATCTGGTAGTGAGTTTCGTCAAGAAAATCCTGGTAGTGGAATCACAGTAGTGACTGTAATTAATCTCGATGCTAATACTATCAGGTTAACAGTAACAGGTGTAGCCAGTCCTCCCAAAGTAGAACTATTTGATAGTGATGAGGGTTTAATTTTCGGTGTGGCGGTAACTGGGACTGTGGCATTACCGCAGCCAGAAACAGAAAAGCCAACGAGTGAAACACCACCAGAAGAACCAACAGCACAGCAGGATGAGCCGATTGAGTTGGTGGTGACGGGTGAGGAAGATGGATATCGCGTGTCGAATACCTCAACTGGGACAAAAACTGATACACCTTTGCGTGACATTCCCCAATCAATTCAGGTAGTACCACAAGAAGTATTGCGCGACCAACAGGTGACTCGCTTAGAAGATGCACTCAGAAATATTGCTGGTGTCAATCAGAGTTTTAACTTTGGCCCATTGGCTTTCTATAGTATTCGCGGATTTGATGTCACAGAAACAAATCTTCTGAGAGATGGACTGATTGATACATTGGCTGGACAAGTGAGTGAACTTTCCAGTATTGAGCGAGTCGAAGTTCTTAAAGGCCCTGCATCAGTTCTATTTGGTTTGGGTAATCCAGGGGGAAGTATCAACCTCATATCTAAACGTCCTTTGCCCGATCCTTTTTATGCTGTTGAGGCAACTATTGGCAGCTATAGTTTTTATCGAGGTGCGGTTGATTTATCGGGGCCGCTAAATGACTCGAAAACAGCGTTATATCGTCTCAATTTAGCCTACAGAAATTCAGGTAGTTTTGTTGATTTCTTTAATGGTGAAAGCTTCAATATATCGCCTGTGATCAGTGTGGCACTTGGCGAGAAAACTAACCTGACTTTGGAGGCAGAATACATCACAACAAGAGATACGATCGCATCTGGTGTACCTGTGATTGGTAGTATATTACCTAACCCCAACGGCAAAGTGTCCCGTAATCTTAATCTGACTGAACCTTCTGATAGTTTTGAGCAGACAATTTTCCGGCTGGGATATCGGCTAGACCATAAGTTTAGCGAAAATTGGTCGATAAACAATGCATTTAGGTTTGCATTTCGCGATCTCTATCAACGACGCACGGATTCTAGAGGTTTAGACGAAGATAATAGCACTTGGCTGCGATCGGCTTCAGAAAGCTCTTCCGAAAATAGAAACTATGCGATGTCAACAAATCTGATTGGGAAGTTTGCTACAGGTTCAATTCAGCATCAGCTATTATTTGGATTTGATTTAAATCGTTTTGACAACTACAATCCAGTCACTCCTAATTTCGAGGCGGCATCAATTAATATCTTTAATCCCGTATATGGTCAACCGCGAGGATCGAATATTCTTTTTTCTGAGGGTTTTCGACAGCAGACGAACTCATTAGGAATTTACCTACAAGACCAAGTTGCACTCACGGATAACTTGAAGATTTTATTGGGTGGGCGGTTTGACGTGATTGATCGAAAATATGAAGATTTAGTTAGTAACACGGAAAGCAGTGGGACTGATAGTGCATTCAGTCCTCGCTTTGGGATTGTCTATCAACCTATTCCTGCGATCTCTCTCTACACCAGTTACACAAGTTCATTTACTCCACCAGGCGGCTCATACTTTTTTGGCGTTGACTCATCCTTTGAGCCAGAACGCGGTAATCAATATGAGATTGGCGTAAAAGCAGATTTGAATGATCGACTTTCAGCAACTTTGGCATTATTTGATTTGACTCGTACTAATGTCACCACAGAAGATCCCAACAGACAAGGCTTTTCTATCCAAGTAGGTGAGCAGAATAGCCAGGGGGTTGAACTGAATCTGGCGGGTGAAATTTTACCAGGATGGAATATTTTTGCTGGCTATGCTTATATCGATGCCCGCATTACGAAAGATAATACTTTGACACCAGGAAACCGATTATCAAATAGTGCCAATCATTCTTTCAACTTGTGGACAAGCTACGAAATTCAAAAAGGCAACTTACAAGGCTTAGGGGCTGGAATAGGCTTGTTTTTTGTAGGCGATCGCGCTAATTTTGACAACACTTACGAGGTTCCTAGCTATTTTCGGACTGATGCCTCTATTTTCTACAAACAAGATCGATTCAGAGCCGCACTCAACTTCAAAAATCTATTTGACATAGACTATTTTGAAAGTTCGCTAGGTAATCGTGTTTATTATGGACAACCCTTTACGGTTCAAGGGACAGTTTCCTGGCAGTTTTAATCATCGAAATCATCATGCGACATTTTTTCTACTGGCTAATATTAGGCATCTTGGGATTTACTCTGCTTACAGCTTGCAATCATCACACCCCTCAAAATATATCCTTTTTACCTAAACAACCAACCGCAGAATGTCGCATGGTTAAACACACAATGGGGGAAACCTGTGTTCCCATTCACCCCCAGCGTGTTATCACCTTATCATCATGTACTTTAGGTAATGTTCTAGCCCTTGGGGTTAAACCCATCGGCACAACTAACGAAGTTTACGTTGAGGGAAACTCTCTCTCATCGATTAATGGTGAAACCGAGGGAATAAAACTACTGGGACTTTCACAACCAAATTTAGAAGCAACATTACTACTCAAACCAGATTTAATAATTGGTGTAGATTGGTTCAAGCCAATTTATCCTTTATTATCTAAAATTGCCCCTACGGTATTAGGCGAAATTGATTATATAAGCTGGCAAAAACATCTGAGCCTTGTGGCTGAATCACTAGGAAAAGAAGACATTGAAAAAGCACTTTGGGAGCGTTACTATCAGCGAATAGAACAGCTAAAACAGGCATTAGGAACTCGCTATCAAGGTAAAAAAATATCCTTCGTAACTGTTGGACGTGGTGAGATATATATTGATTCCAAAAACTCATTTCCTGGCTCTATTATCAGTGCTGCACTTTTGCAGCGTCCAGTCGCACAAAATCTCGATTCAACCTATGGAGCGTTTCCTATTTCCCTAGAGGAACTACAAAAAGCAGATGGCGATATTTTATTCGTGACGACTTTTTCAAAAACAGGCAATGAATTTCTAGCAAAAAAACAACAAGAGCCACTTTGGAAAACCCTGAAAGCTGTTCAAGAAAATCACGTTTATTATGTTGATTATATGGCATGGGCTGGAACAAATATGCTGGCGACTGATGTAGTTATTGATGACTTATTTAAATACCTAGTTAACACTCCCTAACTTTATGCCTAAACACACTATTTTTGTATGTAAATCCTGCCACAATTCATCTGAAGAACGACCAGAAAAGTCGCCTTTTGATGGGGATACTTTGCTTGATAAAGTAAATACTTTATGCTCTAAAAAACTCCCCTCTGACGAAATTACAATTCAGCCAGTTGGGTGTTTGTGGGCGTGCAGTCAAGGCTGTGTTGTAGCTGTATCAAGCGATGAGAAACCCACCTATCTTTTTGTCAATCTTACTCCAGAAGAAAGCGCAGCCGCCTTACTAGAATTTATGCAACTGTATATCAAAAGCCGTAAAGGTAATATAGTTTGGGAAAAGCTTCCGCAAGTTTTACAGCCGGCTATTTTCGCCCAAATCCCACCTGTGGAAGCGTAGTTGCACCTGCGATCGCCTCTCGATACTGTTTGGTTAAGATATCTCTAGGAAATTCACCTGTCTTTATCCCCTTTTCCTGCGCCCTCTTGACAAATGCGCCATCACTCTAAGCTCTTATGAGTGGTCTGGGATAGAGATTTGACTAATGCCTTTGCAACTGCTTTGGCAGATTGAGGATTTTGTCCACTGATGAGGCGATCGCTAACTTCGACATGGGGAATAAAAGGAAGTATCCCTCTTTTATAGATAGCACCTTGGTTTTTAAGCTCGTCTTCTAAAAGATAGGGAACAGCTTTAGTCAAACGAATCAACTTTTCTTCCAGGTTGGCGAATCCTGTAACGGTTTTTCCGTCTAGCAAAGAGCGTCCATTGGCAAGCTTAATGTTAAGCAGTCCAGCAGAACCATGACATACGGCTGAGACAAAGCCACCTTTTTCATAGATTTCGGCTGCTATCTGTGCCAGTCTTTCATTACTAGGGAAATCCCACATTGCCCCATGTCCACCTGCATAATAAATGGCGATGTAATCTTCTGGGTTAACGGCTTCAATCGGAATTGTGTTATTCAGTTGAGATTGAAGGCGTTCGTCTTCCAAAAATTGACGATTATCTTTATCTCGTAAATCGTAACTTTTTTGATCAAGCGGTGGTTGGCTTCCTTTAGGGCTAGTAAAGTCAACTTCATAACCTGCTTCTCTTAGAATGTGGTAGAAATGTGTTACTTCTCCCAGCCAGTAGCCTGTTTGTTTACCATCATTTAAGGTGTCATGGCTGGTGATCACAATCAGAACTTTTTTATCTTTCATGGTATTAAAATCAGTTAATTTAACTATATGAAACTAAATCATATCGTCCTCGGTTTGAAGCGTGGGTTATTGGTAGTTTAGCTCCTATCATATATCGGCAACAACTTCGGGCGCAGGGGATAGGTCGATTAACCTGCGATCGCGTTGAAGCAAAATTATTTCAGCATTTAGATCGGATTGAAGTAGTATTAAGCTTTGTTGGGTTTCACTTCGTTCAACCCAACCTACGGTTCTTCTCAACCCAAGCGTATTGATATGAGTCCTATATTAAAGTGGACAGATGTTAAGCTAATTGCTCAACAGTTTCAGTATTTTTGAGTGTCAGCCAAAGTAAAATCCCGTTGAATATGGCGTATACACAATCGAAAATACCAAATATTAGGAATGAGCGTGTTTGTCCCTCGATAAAAACTAGCCACAACCAATAACTTCCGATCGCCATACGTACTAACACCGCAAATTTGGCGTTCCAACTGTACCGTATTGGATCGCGACCTCCAGGAATATACAAAATGGAGATAAAAAACAGCAGTAAGCCATCGTGTCGCATCCAAGTTACTGATCCCCCACCGCCTGGCAAGTTGAGGAAATCGAGATACCATTGCGGTGTAAAAATAAACGGTAGTGCCATCCCGAAAATATTAATCAATACACCAATGAAAGTAACGGTGTTAAACCATTTGACGAATTTGTTCATGAGAAAAGCCTCTGGTTAAAATCAACCATAAAATACGCATTTAAAGCGGCTCTCAAACCTGTTCCCTGCTATACAAATAGGACTTACGCACACTCTACGAATTCTTGGCGTTCTTGGCGGTATGCCTGCGGCACGCTACGCGAACGATAAATTAAGCTTTTCGGCAATTTTTGCGTAATACCAATTCTGTATGAAGATGCGCTAAACCATATTTAAGTATAGGGAAGAAAAACGAACCGCAAAGGACGCAAAGGACACAAAGTAAAGAAAGAAAGAAAGAAAGAGAGAAAGAAAGAAGTTAAAAGGGTTTGGCGCAGCCTCACAAAAAAATGGTATAAGTCCTGAAAATTTTTAAGTCGGATTGGTAATTTGAGCAGCTTGTGAGTTTTCAAACTGAATTGATTGCCACTGCTGCATAGCTTCCTTAGTCCAATTTGGATGAGATTTTAATAGATCGGGTACATCCTCAAGTTGACTTAAAGCCTGCTGAGATTGGGGGATGATTATATATCGATAAAATCTTTTTTCTAACCAAGATAATTCATAAACATCTTGCAATTTATTGAGAAGATAGTTTGAATTAAATCTGGGGTCATTTGCACTACTACGTAAGAAATTAATGTAACCTTGTAAATCAAACTTTGGAGCCGAACCTGTCAGTATCATTTTAGGTTCTCCATTACTCAAAGAGGAGAATGTAGCATTATGGCAAGCTGCACAGTTAAGGCTGACTTTGGGAAACCCAATTGTCTGTTTGGTAAGTCCAACAGGTACTTCCTCGCCAGCTTCCCAATCCATTTTTAGGGAAACATACCCTCCTGGCCCTGGCAACTTCTCAGGAAAGAGTCGTGGAAGTATCAACCAGATCCAATAGGGTACACTATCTAGCTGTTCTGTCCCAATTGTTCCATAGTTAAATTGCTGTTCAACAGAGGCGTAAGCAACAGGAACTTTCCGAGACAGATGAAACCAATTTAAGTACCAAACTGATCCCAGAAGAAGAACAAGAATTAACCCAAAAATAGTGACCAGTCTGCCTATTTTTCCTTTTGTACTAGTCATAAATCTTTTTTCCTTAATCAGGAATTATCCGCATTAGAGCTTTTTCAAGTACTCAACTAAAGCATTCTTGTCTTCAATAGAGAGTTCCGTTCCATATAAATGTCCTGTGTTACTGTTACCAGGAAGCAATGTGTCAAACTTAAAGTATTTTTGATCGCCTTCCTGAGCAACATTAGACACAAAGCCAACGTTCTGCTGATCAAACAAGTCATTGCCACGATAGAACACTTTGGGTCGATTCTCTGGCGTTTCTAGCAAATCTCGCAGTGTCGGAACAGAACCGTTATGCAGGTAAGGCGCTCTCAACCAAATGCCATCAAGTGGCATATTGGCATAACCGTTAGTTTTGCTAAAATGCTTAAATCGTTCCGGGTATCCTGCAAATAGGGTGTTCTGGTTGGCAAGCAGTTCGTTGGTATAGGAGTTAAGGCGGTGTGGATCAGTGCCAATTTCTGCAATGGGCATAACTTTCCCAACGCGATCGCCTCCAAAGGTGTGGCAACTGGCACAAGAGTTTTCAAAGATTGGCTGACCTTTCGCTGCTAAATCAGCATTAATTTCGTAAGGATAAGTTGGAGGTGGTAGTTCCCACAACCAATCAGCTATTCGTTTTAACCCAGCACGATCTACTGATGTTGGGGTAATTCCAGCACCTAAACCGGCACTGAGATTGCGCTCGTCTACAGAGGTATTGTCTCCATCCCAGTGCAGTTGGAGTCCTTCGCGGGGCTTTTGATTCCAAACTGAGGGAAAGTCAGCTGTCCCAATCAGTTCTTTCTCTGGTAGCTTACCCATCGGAAAATTGAACTGAAGCGTTTTATAAGGATTAAAGGTATCTACTCTTCCTGGCCCCCATTGAGGTTGGCGATTCAGGAATGACAAGCGATCGCTCTGAATGCTCAAGGCATCCCGCGTCATCGGAATGGCAACGTAGCGATAAATTAATTTTTGAATTGGGTTGAGATGTCCACCGATCGCTTCAATCTGAGGTAACATCTCATCTGGTACAAATCGGGAATCTTGGGCAACCTTGCTCAAAAACTGGATATAACCCTGCAAGTTGACTACATTTGCTGGCATAGCTGAGATTACCTGATGAGGACTATCAGGCTTTTCTCGCAAGGTTCCGGTATGGCAAACGGCACAGTTCAACCCGACACGATTCACAAATACCCGACGTTGTGAGAAGCCAACGGGGAAATCCTTTCCCTGTTCATAAATAAAACCCAGCGATGCATAGCCACCTTTGCCGTTTTTGGGTAAGTATTCTGGAAACATCTGCGGTAGAACTTTCCAGATCCAATAGGGAATACCCCGTGCTGGTTCGCTACCAATAGAACCGTATTTAAAATGGTCGTTGATATCGGAATATTTGACGGGATTGTTGCTAATTAACGGTACCAGCACCGCGATCGCAACTGCGAACAAAATGCTAACAATCAAAACCCAAAGTTTTTTCCAGCCTTTAGCCGGTATTGGGGTGCTTTGTGCGCTCATCCATTTTTCCTCTCATTGCTTAGTGAAATGGTGCTGGTTGAAATACCGTCAGCACTTCTTTGACCATAATTTCGCGATCGCCACTGTAACGGCGCTCGTCATAGCAACCCAAAGGATTTTCCAATGTATTTAATAAGCACTTATTGCAATAGGTGCAGGGACTGGCAGGAACATCTTTGCCGGCTGCAAATTGCTTCACCAAATCGTTATTTGCCACTAATGGACGCGCGATACTCACCGCATCACACAAACCTTCTTGGATAGCTCGATTAATATAAGAAGCCTGTTGAAAACCGCCAGTGCAAATTACGGGAATGTTGACCTGCTTTTTAATTTCTCCAGCATGGCTCAGACTAATGCCCTGATATTGGTGCAATAGTGCTTGCATATCTTGAGTTGAGATAAATTCCCGGAAGGATGGGTCTAAATCGGCATCTTTAATGGGTTCTTCTGTAATTGGGTGTTGTCTTTGTTTGGGTTTGAGCCGATTCCACAGAAATATAAAAATTGGCTGTAGCAAACGATAACGGAACAGCAGGTAATTACGGAAGGTATAAATCCCACTGGAAAGCATGAGATCGTACCACCGAACAGCATCCTCCAAGGGAAAGTCACCAATTGGATTCAACGGATGGGGAAAAATGCTACCAGTAGAGACATGAATCGCGTCTGCGCCTGCTGCTTCCACCCATTTACAGACCTGGATTGACTCTTCCAGTGTATTTCCGGGTTTCTCCCAGGGAATCACTGCATTGTTGTATTCCACGGCGCTGATTTTGGCTTGGAGATGAAAATCATTTCCGACTTCCTGGCGGATAGCCTGTATCACCTCTAGCAGAAAGCGAGCGCGATTTTCTAAACTACCACCATACTCATCTTGACGGTCATTAATTCCTGAACTGAGAAATTGTGTAAATAAATAGCCATTAGCACTATGCAGTTCCACACCATCAAGTCCAGCTGCACGAGCGCGACGAGCAGCAGCAGCAAAGGCGGCGATCGTTTCCTTAATTTCTGTTTTGGTCATGGATTGACAAAGTAACCCATGAAAAGACTCTGTTTGACTGGTGGAACTGAGAGCTTTTTTGTTGAGATTCTCAATTCCAGAAACATCCTGCTGACGGCCTGAATGGCTGAGTTGCATGATCAGTTTGCAATCATACTCATGCACCTTCTTACCTACTTCTCGCCAGAAGGGAATCCGTGCATCGCTGTCAATGGTGGCATAGTTAGGAATAATTCGACCGCGAATCGTTACAGGCACAAAAGATGTGATGATTGCACCTACACCACCACGGGCAAATTTTTCTTCCCAATTGATCCGGGCTTGGTTTCCCGAACCGTCGTAATTGTCAAATCTGCCGGAAATATTCGAGCGAAAAATCCGGTTTTTAACTGTTAAATTACGAAACTTCAGTGGTTCAAAAAGATTATCAGCCATAGGTTATTTCCCAAAGCGCTGGTGTCTAAAAAAGAGACGACTGTCACCATAAGAGGAAGCAATAAATTCAGAGGTAGTTTTAATCTGTCCAATTAATTGAGCGTTGCGACGCTGTTCAGACTGTGACGTTTTATTGTCACCCTGATTAGAATCAATCCCGTAGACAGAAAATAATACTGTTCCAGGTGTGATTGTTGCTAAGTCATTACGAAAATCGCGCCCAGGACTTTCTGAAAACTGCACTGTTTGACTCGGAACTAAAAATAGTTGAGTGGGATAGGCAGGATGAGCTACGCTTCGACCTTGTTGATCGATTTCGCCCAATCTTTTTAACGATATCTTTGTGGGATACTTAGTCACTCTCATAAAGATGAGATTGATCAATTTTGGGCCAATTTGCCTCACAACTGGAACAATGTTGGAGAACTCATTAGCAAAGAAATTGTAATTGTTTCCTTGACCTCTTAAAGAAACGAGTGCCGAAAAATCTTCGGAAGCGGTGCCATCAATAAACCATTTGATGGCAAGACCCGGAGCAAATCCGCGATCGCTAGGATCGGCTGTAACTGATAATCGTAGTAAACCGTGAGCTGCTCCCCTAAATAATCCTGTATAGGGAGTGTGGTCTGCGGGAATAAATTGAATCTTAGCTACACTGGCATGGGCGTGAATTGCTTTTTTCCAGTCTGGCGGTGACTCATCGGATGCGTATTCCATTTTGGCTCTCAAAGGAGTCAAAAATAGACCTATAACATCAATTTTTTTCAAAGAAGGCAGTTGGTCATACTTGGATTTGAGAATTCGTTCATTCCATAGAAATTCCTGCTTCTGTTTCCCATCCCAGGATAAATAATCAGTCGGCAGTGAATTAAGATTCTCAGAGTTAACCTGAGAATCATACCCTTGTTCTGAGCTTTTCATAAGTTGAACCAAAACTCATCTGATTAATCAAACAAGTGTCTCCAGGGAGCAAAAGCATTGTCTAGACCCGTATGAGCAAAAGACAATTGGGGATAGTGGCGACACAAAACGGTCAACATGGTATTTTTATCAATCCAATCTAGCCCGAATTGAGTATATACTTCTGCCCGGTAATCTTTGGTAAAGAAGCGATCGCTTTTCAAGCGTCGTGATGCCATCAAAATGAATACCCGAAAGGCAGTATCACTGAAGCCAAATCCCTCCGGTATATCCTCTGCAAACATACCTACCATCAAATCAAGACTATCGATGTCATTGTTGTAGACCTCGCGCATCTCCTTAACCCATTTTGAGTTACTGGTAATTTCTTCAAAAGATTTCACCCGACCACGACCAATCAGTTCACGGAAACGGTTATAGCGGGGAACTCCGCGTTCGCGATCGCGTAAAATATCAACTGCTGCTAGGTCAAATACTTCTCCGTTATCCCGCACCAGCTGCTGCAAGAAGCGTGGGTAATTGTGCAAGGTAATTGCCCCTGGATGAGCAATTCCTAAAGAATAAAATAAATCTGTCATGGGAATGGCTTCGACGACTGCCCTCGTGCGTTTGCCAGATGCTTCAAAGAAATCTTTCTTCATCAGTAGTTTGCCAGTTTTAAGTTCGTGGAACTCAAACTCATCAGGAATTAGGGGGTGCAACCGATAAACAGATACAAACTCTTCAGTCAAATAGTAGGGCGCGGTATGATGATCTGTTGATGACCCAACAATTCCGCTCCAAAGATCGCCATCCCCAATCCGACCAAACAAACTTTTCACATGCTGCCCCAGTAATCCATACCAGTTGGCATTCATCCCAATTTGTAGGGCAGGATGTCCAAGGATACCCGGTGTCCATTCTACGGTGTGAATTTTTGCCATTAAAGCAGCATTAATTAACCGCGCATGGTCGTAGAGTTGATCGTCACTCCAATCAGGATACCGCCGCTTTAGTTCATCGCAGAGAGTGTTATGTTCCTTAACAAACAGAGTATGCAGCAAACTCAACCCAACCCACCAATTATCATTGGAACCTGTTTGGTCAACGCCTTTTTCCGGGTCTAAAGGTAACAGTCCATCATCACCGATGGTTAGTTTTCCGTCTATATGAGAACGTAGTTTATCGGCAGATTTTTCATCATAGCCATAGATTTGTGAGCCATCCCACCAATGAGTTGAATCACTAATAAATGTTGGTGGGCCAGATTTATCTCCTTCGGGACGAGAAGGATCTGCTTCGGTTTGGGCTACAGCCAAAGGACGACACTCTTGAGGCCAAGGATCGCCTTCTTCTAAGGGAATCTCTAATTTTTTCGTGGGATGGTGTTTATGCACAAACCAATCATGGTTTTGGAACTGAATCCATGCAGCTGCCAAAATGTTTAGTGTAGTTGCAGGGATAAACTCATCTCGCGTCATCAAAGTCCGACTAACTGTGCGCGGGTTTGGCTTCATCAAATTATTTTCGTCTGGGTAAGCCTCTTTCAACGGCACATTGCGCCCAAAACGAGTTCCAATCATCCCCATTTCTGGATGCTCAGGGTCGTTGAAGCTACCATCAAATGTACGAGTTGTGAGATGCCGTCCTTGAGGATCTGGCAAAGGTTTAGGCAATTTATCTTTGTTTGATAATTGCGATGTATCGTGCAAATTCTTTTGCCGCAGGATTTCACGGAATTGATTTAAGCGAAGAAGCGCCAAAGGAACAATTAGTCGATGCCAAGCTTTAGTCATTTTTGAAACTCCACTTATTTTTAAATTGGGAATAAGTACAGATAGCAGAAGATGACTTTCCAGTACTACTAATTAGGATTCCTGATGATCGGGTAGCAAGACTATATCGCTATAATCCCACCCTCTCAGAACCAGATTTGCAGTAGGTAGTCAGCGAGTAACCAATATTGACTTCCCACCACCGCCCTCTTAACTACGCTCGGTGTGTAGTATGCATTCATAGCCTAAGAATTGAGCCGCCTCGCCGCTCATATAGGGCAGCGTCTCTTCACTAAGTTCAACTTAATTAAAAAGAATTCAGATATCTGCCTAATCAGTCTCAGCAAAACTTAAAATTTGACCTTTTTTAGCTTTCAGAATCTCCTTAACAGCAGAAAAAAATTTAAGTTTTTAACTTTTGAAAAAAATAGGATTTAAATATTTTGCAAAATCATGTTCAAAACTAGTTGATTTTTTATCCTACGTACATAATTTTTAATTATGTAATTAATATACTTGTCGCTTAGTAAAGCCTAAACTCGCTTCAAACCTTATACAGCATAAGTTTTAGTGACTAAAAATGAAATACTTGAAATGCTTACTCTGGCTGGTTTTTATCGATTTTTAGCATTAATTGTGACAAATAAAATAAATGAAATAACAATTGCATTTCATTCATCTGTAGGAATTTTCAATTTAATTTTACAATATTTGCTTTTTAATTTTTTCAAAAGCCTAGTAGGTGAATAATTTCTATAAAGATATTACTCCTGTCTACTTATTCAAGTATGCCTAAGCAAGTCGGACACTGCCTTGTTTATTCAAAAATATTTACATAAAGATTTGATAAATAACCAAACTGAGTTCTTAACAAATGCTGTTGCTGTTAGGTGCGAATTGTCAGGAGCATCCCAGCTTTTATTCTTCCAAAAAAAAGTAAACAACTGGAGTTTAGACTAAGCAATGTAAAAGACCCATGCTAGTCTGCTTCACCCTTTCTGTCCTTTAGCCTAATATTTTGATTTATTGCTAATTGTTGATTTTTTTTACTTTTTAAAAAGCAATTTTATTAGAAAATTAGTATGAGCTTATTATTAATGTGTATTTCCATATTTACGCTCCAATAAACAATAATCCTTTGAATTTTCAGGAAAATTATGGTTAATTTTGTAACACCTGATATGCTAGTGGGTCTAGATGATGCACCAGAGGAAGTAATAAACGCCTTAAGAATAGAACCACGTGAACCAGAGCAAGATCCAACTTTAGGAATATCAGTCTCTGTCAATCGAGAAGGTACACCTCGGCATCGGTTAGTAACAATAGGGGACTCCTTAACTCAGGGATTTCAAAGTGGAGCTATTTTTAACACTAAATTGTCCTACCCCATGCTTATAGCCCGTGAGATGGGGTGGGATAAAAATTTTCGCTACCCAACCTATCCAAGCCCTGGAGAGGGTTTACCAATGAACTTGGAGAGGCTCATCAGAGAACTCAGTAATCGATTTAAGGTTGCAGATGGGATTAATGGGATAGATTTAGCTTTTGTTATACCGTGGTTATGGGGTTATTTTAACGAAATAGAGAATTACTGGGAGCGTGGTCAAGGGCGACAAGCTCCAGAAAGGGGGTTAGTCAACCATAACTTAGCTATATATGGATGGGATTTGAGGAACACTTTGTCTCGCAATGCAGATATTGCCAAAATAGCTATTCAAGAAAAACCTCCTAAAGATGATGCCAATTTGCTAAATTTCGATTTGAATTTCCTTCGTCAAACCCCCGAACATGCAAATGAAATAGCTACTTTGCGGGTTTTAAATACTGCGCGAGATTCTTTTGGAAAAGCTTTAAGTCCTCTAGAGGCTGCTCTCAAATTAAGCCAAGAAGGGAATTTAGAAACGAGTCAAGGCGATGGAATTGAATGCCTAATTATCTTAATCGGTGCTAACAATGCTTTAGGAAGTATTTTAACTTTCCAGATTAAGTGGTCTGGTAAAGATTTTCAGGACATGACAAAAAATGACAAATATACTGTGTGGCTTCCAAGTCATTTCAAAGCTGAACTTGACATGATTGTGGAGTTAGTTAAACAAATTAAAGTTCGCCATGTAATTTGGGGGACAGTTCCTCATGTGACAATTGCTCCTTTTGCACGCGGTATTAACAAAGATGAGAATGGTCATAAAGTAAAAACTGCTTCTCGCTATTTTCCTTACTACGCCCCATTTTGGTTTACTGAAGAGACTTTTAATCCCATACAACATATACACATAACTGCAAATCAGGCTAGAGCCGTCGATAGTGTTATAGATAAGTACAACGAATACATCGTAGATGCAGTACGTCAAGGTCGAGAAGAAGGTAAAGACTGGTACTTGTTTGAAACCGTTGCTTTGTTAGATCGTTTAGCAGCGCGACGCTATATTGATGATGAACAGGCACGCCCTAAATGGTGGACTGAATATACTTTACCACCAGCAATTGATGCACTCCAGCCAAAGCCAGACTCTCGCTGTTTTCATTCGAATTCAAAGGGTCGCCAACAGGGTGGTTTATTTTCTTTAGATGGAATTCATCCTACTACTATTGGCTATGGCATTATGGCACAAGAAATCATAAAAGTTATGGAACTTGCTGGTATCAAGTTCTACGAAAATGATGGAGTTACGGAACGCAAGAGTGGTATTCAAATTAACTTTGAAAGTTTAATCCGAGAAGATACACTTATTTCTCAGCCACCGACTGCTGTCTCTGCTGTTTTAGACTTCATTGGTTGGTTAGACATGAACACAAACGCTGTATCCCAAATGTATAAGAATAGTTTGTAGAGGCGTTGTTGCATGAACGGGATAGTCCAAGCTTAGTCCGGGCAAAGTCTAGAGAAATTGTAGTTTGGTATACATTTTAGCGATTTAAACTCACTAATTGCATCAAGCGATCGCTAATACTAATTCTGGATGTATTATCGGCGCTAAACTGTCATTAGTCATTGGTCATTAGTCATTAGTCGTTAGTCATTGTGTCCCAAGTTGTTTTAGAAAACGTTTATAAAAGTTTTTCCCCGCGTAAAGGGGAAGGTGTTACCTCACAAAACCAATCTCCTCTCACCTCTGGGGAGAAAACTGATGCAGCGCAAGAACGTGCGGGAAGCGTTAACGTCTTGCGGCGGATTAACTTAACGATCGCAGATGGCGAGTTTATGGTGCTGGTAGGCCCATCTGGCTGTGGTAAAAGCACCTTGCTACGATTAATCGCTGGGTTAGAAACGATGACTGGCGGTAATATCTGGATAGGCGATCGCTTAATCAATGACCTACCGCCCAAAGAACGCGACATCGCAATGGTGTTTCAAAATTACGCCCTCTATCCCCACATGACGGTGTATGACAACATCGCTTTTGGGTTGCGCCGTAGGGGAAGCAGGGGAGCAGAGGAGCAGAGGAGCAGAGGAGAAAATACTTCCTCGTCTCAATATCTTCAGGCGTGGACAGAAAATCTTTTTGTGGGGGCAACAAGAAAGCTACCTAAAGGATTGCGATACATTTCTGACAAAGAACGGGCGGTGGATGAGCAGGTACGTAGTGTTGCTCAACTGTTGCAAATCGAAACATTGCTGAATCGCTTACCCAAACAGCTATCTGGGGGACAAAGACAACGGGTTGCATTGGGAAGAGCGATCGCGCGTGACCCCCAAGTATTCTTAATGGATGAGCCGCTTTCTAACTTAGATGCCAAACTACGGGCGGAAACCCGCGCTCAAATTGTGAAATTGCAGCGCCAACTGGGGACAACAACTATTTACGTTACCCACGATCAAACAGAAGCGATGACAATGGGCGATCGCATTGCGATTATGTCTGAAGGTAAAATTCAGCAAGTTGCTTCTCCCCTAGAACTTTACAACCGCCCGGCCAATCTTTTTGTAGCAGAGTTCATTGGTTCACCACCGATGAATTTTATTCCTGTAGAATTTCATGCCCCACAGTTGATTACTCATTCCCAGTTGCGTTTCACCCTGCCAGAAATTTGGGGAAAAGCTTTACAAAAATATGATCGGAAAACTCTAATTTTAGGCATTCGCCCAGAACACTTGAACTTGAGTATGCCTGCTACCAAAAATCTACCGGTGCAAGTAGATTTGGTAGAGAATCTCGGCAACGATTCCTTTCTCGCTGTTAAGATTGCCGAACCGGGTTCTCAACCTGCTACTACAGCTAAATCCCTACAAGTGCGAATCCCACCAGACCGATTTGTACAACCTGGAGAGCAACTTTGGTTATCTCTAACTCCAGAGAAAATTCACTTTTTTGACCCGGAAACTGAGTTAGCGATATTTCCCTAAAACTATCCGCGTCTAATTGGTAGAATACGCACTCTGGATTGGGCTTGGTCAACAGTGACCAATGCGCCTGTCTCTAGTGAAGACTCAAACTGATTCAGGGCTGAAATAACTAGATTTTCGATACTTTTTGGCAAAACATCCTGGGTACGAACCTGAATGACACTGGGAGTATCAGCACCTGTAGCAGCAAGCAGGGAACCGAAGTCTAAATCGTGAGTAAAGACGATATATCCATTAGTTCTTGCCCACTCCATAATTATTGAATCTTTCTCACGGGGATCGCCAACCGTAGACCAGTGGACAGCAGAGATATTGTACCTCTCAAAAACTGCAACCCAATCAGGGGAAAGATTCATATCAATCAAAATTTTCATGCACTTCTAAGAGGGACTTCTATTTCTTCAGCCCGCCATGCAGCGTAGGCAAGTGCCTCATAGATGTCAGCTTCTTCGAGGTAGGGATATGCTTTGAGAATGTCACTATTACTATGTCCAGATGCCATTAACCCGACGACAGTACCAACAGTAATACGCATTCCCCGAATACAGGGTTTGCCACCCATCACTTCAGGATTGCGAGTAATTCTAGTGAGATTTTGCATAATTTTTGTAGAGTGGGGGTGAGGTTATTGGATTGAACAACCAAAAATGGCCGCGTCAATCTTTTTCATTATCGAACTTTCACTATCTTTCAGGGTAAAATTCAAAGTCTCTCTCCTTTTAGGAGAATGATTTAGAGATAGGTTTTTCAGATACCGTGAAAACTCAGGTTGTAGACATCGCTTTGTTTGTGGAGATTTATAAAAGCGATATTACCTGTGTACTCGATGGCAGTGCGACAAAGTTTGAAGTACCTCAACACGACTTTGG
>NZ_JAYGHE010000090.1:18538-28264 GCF_034931145.1 Nostoc sp. UHCC 0252
AAGTACCTCAAAACGATTTCTAGGTATAATTTAAACTATTAGCCATATAAAGTATGACTACAAGTTCGCCTGTTCCCGAAAATTATCAATATCAATTTGGCGGTAGTCTTCCTGCTAATGCACTTACCTACGTCACACGCAAAGCTGATGCAGATTTGTATCAGGCTGTGAAAGCTGGAGAGTTTTGTTTTGTCCTCAACTCTCGACAAATGGGTAAATCTAGTTTGCGTGTCCGCACAATGCAAAAGTTACAGGTTGAAGGAATTGCTTGTGTATCTATTGATTTAACCGCACTTGGGACATCAGGGCTAAAGCCGGAACAATGGTATTCTGGGATTATTGATACTATTGCTGGTTCTGAAAGTTTAAACTTAGGTGAGCAATTTGATATAGATGAATTATGGGAAGAAAATTCCCGTTTTTCTGATGTGCAGATTTTTGGGAAGTTTATTGACAAATTACTCAAATTAGTTTCCACACAGATTGTTATTTTTATAGATGAAATTGATAGTATTCTCAGTTTAAAATTTCCGGTTGATGATTTTTTTGCTTTAATTCGAGCTTTCTTTAATCAAAGAGTTGATAATCCTGAATATCAACGCATTACTTTTGTGCTTTTGGGAGTCGCCACGCCTTCTGAGTTAATTCAAGATAAAAAGCGCACTCCTTTTAATATTGGCAAAGGAATTGAATTAACCGGATTTAAATTTGCAGAAGCTTTACCTTTAATCAAGGGATTCTCTGCACAAACTAGCAACCCGGAAGCCGTACTAAAAGCGATTTTAGACTGGACTGGAGGACAGCCATTTTTGACTCAGAAAGTCTGTGAATTTGTCCGTAAATCTGCAACTGTAATTCTCCCAGGTGAGGAAGATGCTTTTGTAGAGAATTTAGTCAGAAGTCGAGTGATTGAGAATTGGGAATCTCAAGATGAACCGGAACACTTTAGAACGATTCGGAATAGGATTTTAAAAAGAGATGAACAAAAAGCGGCATACTTGTTAGATTTATATCAACAAGTATGGCACTCAGGCGGAATAGATATTGATAGTAGTATTGAACAGAGTGATTTACAGTTAGCGGGAATTGTTGTTAACAAAGAGAATAAATTAAAAGTTTATAACCTAATTTATCAAACCATTTTTGACAACTTATGGATTGAGAAAACTTTAGCTAGTTTGCGTCCTTATGTAGAGAATTATCGTCAGTGGATATTATCAGGAAAACTGGATGAGTCTCGTTTATTGCGGGGGCAAGCTTTAGTAGAAGCGGAAGTTTGGGCAAAGGATAAAAGTTTAAGTTTTCAAGATGGAGAATTTTTAGCCGCTAGTCGCACATTACAGCGAAAAGAAGAACTTGCAGAAACAGAAATCCAGGCAGCATTAGAAAGAGAAAAGAAAGAAAAGGAAGCAGCAGAAAAAGCTAGACAAATTGAAGCGGAAGCTAAACAAGAAGCAGAAAGGCAATTAATAA
Organism: Nostoc sp. UHCC 0252; assembly: GCF_034931145.1. NCBI lineage: Bacteria > Bacillati > Cyanobacteriota > Cyanophyceae > Nostocales > Nostocaceae > Nostoc > Nostoc sp. UHCC 0252. The sequence continues at coordinate 20,012 of NZ_JAYGHE010000090.1, forward strand.
CTGCTAGGCAAAGAATGCGTTTTGGAGTGATAGTTTTATCTGTTACTTTAGGAATTACAGGTTTGTTAGGTATAGGTGCATTTATCCAGTTGCAAACTGCTCACAAAAACACAAAAGAACTCAACCAATCTATTGATAAAATTAGAAAATTATCAGCAGTAGCTTCTAAACTGCAACAAAAGGGAAAAACAAACGAAGCCAATCAGTCTTTGAATATTGCAGGTTTGGTTTTGCAGAAGAAAATTAATAATTTTCAGCTAAAAGAGGCTTTATTAAATAGTTCGCTGGTTTTAGGATATCAATATCTAGCTGATGCAGACAAGGATCAAAATCAAAAAAAAGATTTAGAAAAGGCTGAAATAAATTTTACTAAAAGTCTGGAAGAATTATCAATAATAGAAAATAAAATTGATAAAACTCCCGATAATTTAGCTACTTTAGTTTATATTAACTACGTTAAAGGTAAATTAGAGGAACGCTCAAATAAATCTAAGGCTTTAGCAGATTATAAAAAAGCATTTGATTCTATCAGCAGTCTTAAATCTCAGTTTAAGTCTCATCTTGATTTATTTACCTTAAACCTAAATATTCTCTACAATGGCAATGCTGATATTGTAGCTTTGCTTTATCGGAAACTAAAAAAACTGGATAGCTCAAATCCAGCTTATGCTGAATCTTTAAAGGAACATTTATTGAATGAATTAGACTATTTAATGCAGCAGCAAAGATGGAGGGAAGCAGATGATAAAAATTGGCAGTTTATTCTCTATTCAGCGGGAAAGGAAGAACAAACTTATCTAGATTTAACTGATGTCAAAAACTTTAATTGTAAGGATTTAAAACAACTAGATACACTTTGGGTAAATAACTCTAAGGGGTATTTTGGTTATAGTGTCCAGAAAAAAATATATTTGGCTACTGGCAATTCTCTCGATTTTGATTGGGAGAAGGGAGAATGGAAAAATTGGAACGATAAAGGGTATAATGATTTTACAAAAAGTGTGGGATGGACAGGACAGGATGGGGAGTGGAGAAGATATGAGGAATTACCCATGAACCTGAAGAGAGGGGAGGTAGGGGAGGGAGAAGTATCAGTGGGAGAACTCCCTAATTACGGAAAAGATTGGGGGGCGCAGGGTGGAGGGGGTGGAAGTGTCGGTGTCTGGAGGGAGAGTAGGAAAGGAGTAGAGGGAGAAAGTAGAACTTCGAATCGAACATGGATTTCTCTCTTTTATGGAAGACTTGTAAATTGTAGCAGATAAGGCTTTCAGAGAATTGGAAAGATTTATTTTTGGGATATTTTCCACGCAGTAATAAGGCTTTGGGAGATTCGATATCTGGCACTAGGCAATGTACAACCCAAAGAAAAAAAACAAACAACACAGAGGGAACTGAGAAGAGCTAATTTAGAGTCGTTGATATTACCAAAAAGTAGCAAATTCCTGTAAAAAAGACATATTTAGTGATAAATAGAGACACTGCTCCTATCTTCATCTCAAATCATTGATTGTGATCTCTAAAAATCATCCCTGCAACTTGCGGATTATAACAATTAGCAAAAATAAATTTCTCAGCCACATCAACAATTTCTGGATTACTTGCCTCCCAATTATCCCAAGGCAATCGCATCTGTCCTGGTGATGCTTTTTTTCCTTTGCCTTTAATTACTTTAGGCAAAAATTGATTACCCCAAAAATAGTGTTTTTCTGTTTTCGCTTTTGGTTTGTACTTCTTACAAAAACCTCGATATTTAGCAGCACATTCATTCAAAGTTTTCCCCAACACCAAAAAAGCCGGATGCCAAGTTGTTAAACCATCATCTCCCAGTCGGTCATAGACTCCATAATTACTAAAATCATAGAAAAAGCCTTCTTGCATTCCCGCAGCTTTTGGGTTGGCGTGAATATACCGCAGCGTATTCAATGCCCGTTGATAGTCACTTTTGTCAAATCCTGTGCTGTGATAACGTTTTTCCCAAAAATGTCCTGTACGGTTCAACATTCGGTTAAAACACATAGCCGTGTACCAATTTATCCAGTGCATGATTTTGGGTAAATCGTTCGGTTGTGCCGGCTCAAGTAGATAGTGGACATGGTTAGACATAATACATAGGGCATAGAGCTTAAATTGGAACTTAGCCAATGCCTTTTGGAGAGCATAGAGAAACACCTGACGGCATTCGTGACGCGTTAATTTAAATTCCCGGTTATTGCACCGAGTCGTGACGTGATAGCTGTATCCTAGTTTTAAGTCGCGCTGCGATCGTGGCATAAGAAGAATTTGTCATCCTAAGAGGATGTTTAAAAAGTTCTCTTGTCGGTAGCAAAACGTTCTAGATCCCCCTAAATCCCCCTTAAAAAGGGGGACTTTGATTCCATTCCGGTTCCCCCCTTTTTTAAGGGGGGTTAGGGGGGATCTAAAAGCGCCTAAAATCACAGCGAAACACTTTTCAAACAACCTCTAATTCTCCCCATAATATCTATGCCCTTTAACATTTTTTCTAAACCCCCAAAACCTGAACCCGCAGAGATGACTGGTTTAATCAAAATATCGGGATGTGACAACCCAAAGCGCTGCGGGGATGTGATTTTTGTTCACGGGTTAGGTGGCCACGCACGAGGAACTTGGCATCCGCAAGAACTACCCAACGATGATAATTTCTGGTTAACATGGCTTGCACAAGAAAGACCAGATTTAGGGATTTGGTCTTTTGGCTACAAGGCTGAACCCTTTGAGTGGAGAGGTTCAACTATGCCACTCTTTGATAGAGCAAGTAATTTACAAGAATATTTAGAAGTTTCTTATATTGGAGAATACCCAATAATTTTTATCGCTCATAGTATGGGTGGATTATTAATCAAAGAAATGCTGCGTAATGCTCAGACATTTCAAAAGAAAGCAGTTATTCAACAGACAAAAGGTATTGTATTTCTATCCACTCCTCACACTGGTTCTCATCTCGCTAACTTAGTCGATAAAATTGGGATTTTGGCACGAAGCTCTGTCAGCGTTGATGAACTGAAAGTACATATTCCCCAACTGCGTCAACTTAACGAGTGGTATCGGCAAAATGTTGATTCCTTAGAAATTGCTACAAAGGTTTATTTTGAAACAAGACCCACCAAAGGCTTTTTAGTTGTAGACCCAGATAGTGCTAACCCAGCCATCAAAGATGTCCAACCTATTGCTACAGATGATGACCATCTTTCTATCACCAAGCCAACATCAAGAAATAATTTAGTTTACAAGGGAGTTAGCAAGTTTATTAAGCAACAATTGCTAATTAATATAGGTATTGAACAAGCAAAACCAGAAGCCCAATATAACAACTCCTCAGTGATTTATGAAAATCCTGATGGTCAAGTTCCTCTTAATTCGCCCTTTTATATCGAGCGTCCAGAGGTGGAAATTAAATGTTATGAATCCATCCTCCAATCAGGGGCGTTAATCCGCATCAAAGCGCCGCAAAAGATGGGTAAAACTTCTTTAATGAGTCGCATTCTTAACCATAGTAAACAAAAAGGTTATCGCACAGTTTCTCTTAATTTATGGAGTAAAGAAAATCTTACCGATCTCAATAATTTCTTACAGGCATTCTGTGCAATTATGAGTGATGAATTAGGGCTAGAAGAACAAATAGATAAATATTGGAAAAAACGCTTAAGCAGTCAAGTTAACTGCACTAATTATTTAAAAGATTATTTATTAAAAAATATTAATACTCCTCTAGTATTAGGCTTAGATGATATTGACAAAATTTTCCCTTATTCCGAAATTGCTCAAGAATTTTTTGTTCTACTCCGAGCTTGGCATGAATACGGTAAAAACGAAGATATCTGGCAGAAATTGCGTTTAGTAATTGCTCATTCTCAAGAAGTATATGTTTCCTTAAATGTCAATCAATCTCCCTTTAATGTGGGTTTATCTGTTGAAATAGGAGAATTCAACGCCACACAAATAAAAGAATTAGTCGAACGACATAAATTAAATTGGTCAGATACACAAATCGGACAATTAAGGGAATTGATTGATGGTCATCCTTATTTATTAAGGACTGCTCTTTATCAAATTGCTACAGGTAATTTAACTTTAGAAGAGTTCTTGAAAGTTGCTCCCACTGATGAGGGATTATTTAGAGGCTTTTTACATCCCTATCTTTCATTGCTAGAAGAAGACAAGTTGTTAAAAGCAGCGATGAAAAAAGTGATTGAGAGTGATATTCCTGTTAAGTTAGACTCTGCACAAAGTTTTAAATTACGCAGTCTGGGGTTAATTGAATTTAAAGAAAATAAAGTTCAATGCCTTTGTAATTTATATCGCCTTTATTTTCGAGAACGCCTATCCGAATGATTACACCCAGCTTAAGATGATGAACCATCAATAATTAGCGATGCCTACGGCGGCAAGCTACGCACCACCAACACCAAAGGCGATCGCACTCCTGTATCTTACTAATTTGTAGAAGTACTAAAAGATAGCGCAGATGCTTCCACCAAATGCAGATTGTGGCGTTGCCAAAAACTCAAAATTTGTTCGCCAACCTGTTGAGGATAGAAGTAGTGAAAAAAATGATACCCTTCTGGGCATTCCCAGAGCTTATCTTCTGGCTTCAACCAATTCAACCAGTCATGCAATACAGTTGAGTTGACTACCGGATCACTCTTGCTACCACATACCATCATTGGCATAGAAACTCCACCCTTGGGTAAATAAACCAACTTAAATAAAGAGTGGGACGTGGGAGATTGTTCTAAATCTTTATCTAAGGCAGCTACTAACTTCTTAGTAGTATGAGGCGGTTGATTTCCAAAAAGACTGCGAACGGTACTTGCTAAAACTAGCTCACGGCTGATGCTAAAAAGTTGTCGTTGAAAGTAATAGTGAGCGTGCCAATTATTTGCAGGTTGAGCAGCTACAGCCAGCAGAGTTAGCGATCGCACTTTTTGAGGAAATCTACGCGCAAAGGTTAAGGCGATCGCACCACTCATCCCATGTCCGGCTAAATGCACGGGGCGATCGCGCCATTCTAAAAACTCATATAGCAACTCCACAGCCTGATCTATGGAACTAGCTTCATCTTTAGTTTGCTGGTATTCCCACTGGGCGATTCTCATATACCCAGATAAATATTCAAGTAATGGTTTATCAAAACGCTTCAAAATAGGACTAGCATTTAACCACAGAACATCAAATGAATCAGACATAAATACCTATAATTTCTAAATTATCAATTTCAATAAAGACGCACAGCTAGCGGTGCGCCCCTAATCTCAACACAGTTCAGTTAGCGCCAAAAACCTTAAATTCTGTAGGTTGGGTTGAGGAACGAAACCCAACATTTTCGGGGCTTTGTTGGGTTGCGCTTTACTTAACCCAACCTACAATTTTTCTTAACTGTATTGCCCCTAATCTCTACAAACCAAATTCTGTCTTTAACTGAGCAACCCAAGTTTTAATTCGCTCGTCTGTTAAATCGGATTGACTACCTTCATCAAGTGCCAATCCGACAAATTTGCCATTTTTCAAAGCTCTAGAATTTTCAAAGTCATAACCCTCTGTTGGCCAGTAGCCAACAGTTTTACCGCCTCGCTGGGAAATTTTTTCTTCTAGAATTCCCATCGCATCCTGGAAATTATCGGCATAGCCATATTGATCGCCATCACCAAAATAGGCAACCAGCTTACCACTGAAATCTATTTCATCCAGATCCGAGAAAAAGCCTTCCCAATCGCTCTGAAGTTGACCAATATCCCAAGTAGGAGAGCCAATAATTAGTAATTCATACTCATCAAAAGTGCTAGTATCCGCCTCATAAATGGGATGTAATGTTACAAGATCACCACCAAACTCATCCCGAATTTTTTCAGCATCAGATTCAGTGTTGCCAGTTTGAGTACCGTAAAACAGACCAATTTTTTTCGACATATTTCCACCTGATATATATGATGTGTGATTCTGCGATGGTGCAAAGACCCGCCAGAAGCGATCGCAATAATTGACGCAAGGATACTTATTTACCTAGTTCGTGCAACTCAGAAAAACAAACTGCTATTGGTTAACAGCAGGAAAGCAAACAAAGCTCCTCCACAGCTACCTCCTGATAAAGTTTTCAAATCGCTGAAACTTATTTTTGGCTTAATGAATATCTATCTCAATAAACCTGAAGATATACTACCAGACTTATTGATAACTTTTTTCATCTATAAATAATAAAGTTTTGTGAAGTACACGAATTGAAGAAACCGCTAAACTTGTACAATAAGCAGTACAAGTTCACGCAACAAGATGAAAGTTATCTCTTTTAGCGAGGCGAGAAATAACCTGAAGATGGTTTTAGATCGGGTGACGGAAGATGCCGACTATACGATCATCACAAGACGGGATGCGGATGATGCGGTGGTGATGTCGCTAGAGTTTTTCAATAGTCTGATGGAGACTGTGCATTTGCTGAAGTCTCCGACAAATGTAGCCCATTTGGAACGTTCTATTGCTCAATTTAAGCAAGGGAAAGTGGTGGAACGAGATTTGCTCAATGACTAGAATGCTGGCATGGACAGATGAAGCTTGGGCTGATTATCTTTACTGGCAAGGGCAAGACAATAAGACACTTAAAAGAATCAATAAATTGATTCAGGAGACGATGCGGATGCCTTTTGAGGGTATAGGTAAGCCAGAACCTCTACGGGAAAATTTAGCTGGATTTTGGTTGCGGCGAATTGACGATACCAATCGTTTGGTTTATGCGGTGGAGGATGCCTATCTAACGATGATTTCTTGTCGATACCATTATTAAACTTGAGACAAATCGCGTCATGTACGCGATGTTGTCCGTATTAATCAATAACTATTTTAAGTATATTTTCTTGAAAGCACTCCATCGACTCAAACTAAGTGCCTTACGATATCCTCACAAAATGTTCCTAATGATTACTGGTTTCAAAAATTACTTCGGTAAAGGAAGCTAGAGGAAGTAAGTTTTTTGTGCATTTATGAAATTAATCCAAATACTAAAAGTAGCTGTAATTCCTGTTTTGACTGTATTTAGCTTGGTGTCTGCATCAAACGTAGCACTAGCTGACTACTTAAATAGTCAGGGTTCAGGAGGTGATTACCGTTATGAATTATGGTCTAGCGATGATAATAGCAGTTACTATTTAAAAATTTGGTCAGTTGAAGCAAGTCCAGACAGTAGCGCATACTCCACAACTAGCTCATTTGACTCTAGTAGAGAAGCTTTAATTCATTTTGATTGCCATTACGCTGAGAGAAGTTTACCAGAATGTCCTCGATGATAATTTTGAACCCCCCTCAAAATAATTCGTAATTGCTAATTCGTAATTCGTAATTAAAGAATTCAATTCCGAATTAACGCGATGTGTAACTTATTCTTGGAACCCCACTTCCATTCCTCTCCCCGAAAGGTCGAGAGGCTTTGATTCTTGCTCCCCTTCCCTTGCAGGGAAGGGGCTGGGGGTTAGGTTTGAAAGAAAGTCGCACACGGCGCTAATTACGAATTACGAATTATGCTTCGGCGGGTTGATATTCTTGTTGTCTTTCCACAAACGACTGAACACGGGTGCGGTAGTTTCTCACAGTCTCATCTACCCATTCGCGATCGTTGCTATTTGCATATAAATGCACCAGTGGTTCACTGGCATCTGGTAAAACTAACAGCCAACTGTCATCGTAGGGTTGACAAATTTTCACTCCATCAATGAGTTCTAGATTTTGGGCTGGATGAGTTTCCACCAAGTAACGCATTAAAGCACCCTTAGCTGTCCACGGGCAACGGACTGTATAAGTTTTGTGAATTACGCGGGGCAATTCCGATCGCGCAGCAGCAAGCGATCGCTCCTGTATAGTCAACATCTCAATTATCTTCGCTATACAGAACATGGAATCAAATCCTGGATGCAGCTGCGGGAAAATAAAACCAGTCTCTCCACTACCTCCCAGCACTACATTTGGGTTTTTTTGACAAGCTTCCATTAAGGCTGTAGGGTTGGCTTTGGTGCGAATCACCCTACCATCATGACGACGGGCGACTTGTTCAATAGCACTAGAAGCATGAACTGGCACTACTACCGTTCCTCTGGGGTTAGCCGTCAGAATCATGTCTACCATCAGTGCTGTTAAAGTTTCGCCACGAATTGGGTAGCCTGATTCATCAACTAAAATTAGCTGTTCTCCGTTAGCGGATACTTGCACACCAAAGTTAGCTTTCAATGCCTCCACTACATGACCTAATTGGGG
>NZ_JAYGHE010000091.1:0-28118 GCF_034931145.1 Nostoc sp. UHCC 0252
CGCAAAGGTTTGGGATTGCCGCGCAACGCTTGCAATGACAATTATTTAACCGGACATGATACTACAGGTGGTTAAACTGGCTCCACTGAAGAAGCACCGAAACGATAGCCTTTGCCGTAGACTGTATGAATCAGCGTAGTTTCTTTACCTACCTCAATCTTGCGACGCAGCAAACGAATTAATGCCGCAATCACATTACTACTGGGTTGTTCTGACTCTTGCCACAGATTTTCCATAATTTGGGCATGAGTCATTAGTTGTCCTGTGTGTTCCATAAAATATTGCAGCAACTGGCTTTCTTTTTGCGATAACTCAATTATTCTTCCTTGGCGATAGGCGACTTGATTTTCACAATCGAGTTCTAAATCAGCAACGGTTAAACGTCCGGTGGTGGTTTCATAGATTTGGGAACCAGAACGACGCAATAAAGCCCGGACTCTAGCTAGTAACTCCCGTAATTCAAAGGGTTTAACTAAATAGTCATCAGCACCAGCATCTAAACCTTGTACGCGGTCATCTAGAGTATCTTTAGCTGTGAGAAACAGTACGGGAGTAGTTTTACCTTGTCGTCGCAATTGCTGACAAATTTCTAACCCCGTTTTTCCTGGCAGCATCCAATCTAAAATTAGTAGGTCATAATTGCCTGTTTGTGCGTGTTCGTTGCCACTCGTGCCATCGAAAGCGGCATCCACAATGTAACCCTCACGAGTTAACAGGCGACTCAAGGGTTCAGTTAATTCAACTTCATCATCAACTAATAAAATTCTCATGCTGCTGTGGTAAGCATATAGAGATATTATTCAACTGCCAGAACGCCAAGGATATTAAGAAAAAGAATGCTGACTGTTGCATTGCCAAAAGGGGAACTTCTTAAAAATAGCATCCGCTTGCTACAATCTGCGGGATTAGATTTTAGTGCTTTTTTAGATTCAGGAACTCGTCAACTTCAAATTCCTGATACTAAGGGAGTTGCAAAAGCTTTGTTGGTACGGGCGCAGGATGTGCCTGTTTATGTGGAATATGGTCAAGCACAATTGGGTGTTGTCGGCTACGATGTGCTACGGGAGAAGCAGCCGCAAGTTGCCCACTTGGTAGATTTGCAGTTTGGGCATTGCCGGATGTCGGTAGCGGTAAAAGCATCCAGCTCTTACCGATCGCCTTTAGATTTACCTCCGCATGGTAGAGTTGCTTCAAAATATGTGAATTGCGCTCGTGAATATTTCCACAGTCTAGATTTACCTGTAGAAATAGTGCCTTTGTATGGTTCAGTAGAACTAGGGCCGATTACTGGAATGTCAGAAGCGATCGTGGATTTGGTTTCTACAGGGCGGACTCTGCGCGAAAATGGTTTGATTGAAATTGCTACTCTATATGAAAGCACAGCGCGGTTGATTGCTCACCCTCTGAGTTACCGCTTAAACACAGGTAATCTTAGTGATGTGATTGCCAAGTTGCGGGAAACCGTTTTGGTAAAGGTTTAATAGTTTCAGCAGAAGTCAGAAGTCAGAAGTCAGAATTCAGAATTCAGAATTCAGAATTCAGAATCAATCAGTCGGGGATTCATACCGGCGCAGGTCTTGTTAACCACTAAATTGAAAATTTAGTGGGGGTGCAAAAACGCCGGTTATTCATCCGCTTTTTCGTAGAAAATTCATGTCTGTTTTCTGACTCCTGAATTCTGTTCGATAACTAAGAATTGTTAAAAAAGTTAAACTATTCTTGAGACAGCCATGCTGCTGACTGAAATATTACGCTTAAATTTATTAATAAAAGTTAATGAACGCTGAACAAATTGATACAGAAGTGGCGCGGCTAGAAGCCCTCCGCCAGTATCAAATTCTTGACACCGAACCCGAAGAAGCCTACGACAATCTCGCTCAGTTAGCGGCATTTATTTGTGGTACTTCCATATCTTTGGTAAATTTCATTGATGAAAACCGTCAATGGTTTAAGGCAAAAGTAGGTTTAAATGTATCAGAAATGCCCCGGTGTATTGGGTTGTCTTACCTTTGCCAAGAGCAACGTCAGGTTGTAGTAATTCCTGATACTTTAGCTGATGAAAATTTGGCCAAAAATGCAGTAGTCACCGGCTATCCCCATGTCCGTTTTTATGCAGGTGTGCCCTTAATTACCCCAAAGGGAGATATACTGGGAACTCTCTGTGTACTTGACCAAGTTCCAAAAGAATTGAGCCAAAAACAAGTTGAAGCGCTTGTGGCTCTAAGTCGCTTGGTAATCGACCAATTAGAACTTAGGCGTTATGTAACTGAAGTATCTCAAGTTACTGAAAAGCTAATGGCGCAAGAGCAAGCTGCCAGAACCCGCATCAATAATTTTCTCGAAAGCATCACTGATGGGTTTTTTGCCCTGGATAAAATGTGGCGCTTCACCTATATTAATCGTCAAGCAGAAAGGCTATTGCAAAAAAAACAAAGTGAGCTTTTGGGTAAAAACATCTGGGAAGTGTTTCCAGAAATCGTTGGTACAAGATTTTATCATGAGTATCATAGGGCAATCTCAGAACAAGTAAGTGTGGAATTCGAGGAGTTGTATCAGCCACTAAATTGCTGGCTTCAAGTCCACGCCTATCCTGCAAAAGATGGTTTGTCTATTTATTTTCAAGATATTACTGAACGGCAGCGAACAGCAGAAGCATTACGGGAAAGTGAAGAACGCTGGCAATTAGCGTTACATGGTAACAATGATGGCATTTGGGATTGGAACCTCAAGACTAATGAAGTGTTCTTCTCAGCTCGGTGGAAGGAAATGCTCGGTTATAAAGACCACGAAGTTTCCAACGATAGGGATGAATGGACAAAACTAATCCACCCCGATGAGCGAGATTGGGTACTTCAAGCCTTCCAAGACCACTTTGCCAAGAAAACACCGTTTTATGCCTGTGAATACCGAGTCCAGTGCCAAGACGGTAGTTATAGATGGATTCTAGATCGAGGACAAGCACTTTGGGACGCATTGGGTGATATAGTTCGCATGGTGGGTTCTTATACAGATATCACAGATCGCAAGCGGGCAGATGAAGAATTAAAACGGCAGAATTTGCGATCGCAATTATTTGCAGAAATTACCCTGAAAATTCGAGAATCTTTACAAATAGATGAAATTCTTAAAACCACGGTGACGGAGGTACAACAATTACTACAAGCTGACCGAGTTTTAATTTTCCGACTGGAAACCGATGGTTCGGGAACAGTGGTACAAGAGGCGGTATTACCTGGTTGGCCGGTAATTTTGGGAGAAAATATTCTTGACGAATGCTTTAAAGAAGAATATATAGAAAGATATCGCCAAGGAAGAGTCAGTGCCATTGAAGACATTCAGGCTGCTCACATTCAACCATGTCATCGAGAATTTCTTCAGCACTTTGCTGTCAGAGCTAACCTTGTAGTACCGATTCTGGTTAGAGATAACATTTGGGGCTTGTTGCTAGCTCACCAATGTGCCGCACCTCGAAAATGGAATAACTTTGAGACGGAATTGTTAAAGCAACTAGCTAATCAAATTGGCATTGCTTTATCTCAAGCGCAACTATTAGAAAAAGAAACTCAGCAAAGTCAAGAACTCGTTCGTTCTAATGCAGAATTGGAACAGTTTGCTTATGTGGCTTCCCATGACTTGCAAGAACCCTTGCGGATGGTAACAAGTTATTTACAATTACTAGAGCGAAGATACAAAAATCAACTTGATGCCAGTGCCGATCAGTTTATCACCTACGCGGTAGATGGGGCGCGGCGAATGCAGACCCTAATCAACGATTTGTTGAATTATTCCCGCGTCAGCACCCGGGGACAGCCATTTAAGTTAGTTGATTGTGATGTAATCTTACAGCAAGCGATCGCTAATCTTCAAATTGCGATCGCAGATAGTCAGGCAATTGTCACTCATGATGCTCTACCTGAAGTCATGGCTGATACTACCCAACTCACACAAGTATTTCAAAACCTGATTGGCAACGCCATCAAATTTTGCCAAAATCAGCAGCCACAAATTCACATTGGGGTAGTCAAGCCAAATGCAAATCTAGAGGGGGAAAATTTAAATTCTATACCATTGGCAGATGAATGGTTGTTCTGGATACGTGATAATGGCATTGGTTTGGAATCCCAGTATGCTGAACGTATTTTTATAATTTTTCAGCGCTTGCACGGTAGAGACAAATATCCCGGTACTGGAATTGGTCTGGCAATTTGTAAAAAAATTATAGAACGCCACGGCGGCCGGATCTGGGTTAAGTCGAAACCGGGTCAAGGCTCGACTTTCTACTTCACAATTCCAGATGTAGCAGGTAAGCAATCGTGAGTATTATAACAGCGATTATGCCTATTGAGGTTTTGTTAGTAGAAGACAATCCTGGCGATGCTCAACTTACACGCATCGCCCTAGAAGATAGTAAAATATCGGTTCATCTAAACGTGGTTGAAGATGGTGTGGAGGCAATGGCATTCTTGCGAAAACAAGGACAATACATCACAGTCGCTCATCCTGATATTGTGCTGCTCGATTTAAACTTGCCCAGAAAAGATGGGCGTGAGGTACTGGCAGAAATCAAAGCAGACGACAAGCTTCGGCGAATTCCCGTCGTAGTTCTGACGACTTCCCAAGCTGAAGAAGACATCCTTAAAGCCTATAATTTATGTGCAAACTGTTATATAACTAAACCAGTAGATTTCGATCAATTCGTTAAAATTGTACAATCAATAGAAAATTTTTGGTTTGCGATCGTAAAACTGCCACCGGAGTAGTGGAAATGGCAGGTAAAAATATTAAAGTTTTGTTAGTAGAAGATAATCCTGGTGATGTATTTTTATTACAGGAGTTTTTAAAAGAAGTTACCACAGTTGTAGTTGATTTATCGCCCGTTGAGAAGCTTTCGGAAGCACTCAACTACCTAGCAAAGGAGTTTTTTGATGTAATTTTGTTAGACCTCTCGCTGCCAGATAGTCAGGGGCTAGAAACCTTCGTCATCACTCACCAGCAAGCAAAAGCCACTCCGATAATTGTGCTGACAGGTATAAACGATGAAACCCTCGCAATTAGGGCAATGCAAGAAGGAGCGCAGGATTATTTGGTGAAAGGGCAAGTAACTGGCGACTTGCTGGTGCGCTCAATGCGTTACGCCATCGAACGTCAACGGGCAGATAACGCACTGCGACAGAGTGAGGAACGATTTCGGGTAGCCCTCAAAAACTCTCCCATATTTGTCTATAACCAAGATAGGGAGCTATGTTACACATGGGTTTACAATCCCCCATCTAGATTGACGGTTGAGGGAATATTAGGCAAACAAGACTTGGATATTATGCCAGTTGAAGATGCTCAACGTCTCACCACAATTAAACGTGGGGTGCTAACCACTGGCATAGGAACGCGAGAGGAAGTATCAATTACCATCAAAGATACAACTCGATATTACGATTTGACAGTTGAGCCATTGCGGAATGAGTCGCAAGAAGTTGTGGGCGTGACATGCGCCAGTATTGATATTAGCGAACGACAGGCCGCACTACGCGAACGCAAATTGGCAGAAGAAAAAATCCGCGAACAAGCAGCATTACTAGATGTCACCACAGATGCCATTTGCGTGCGAGATTTAGACAATCGAATTATTTTCTGGAACAAAGGTGCAGAAACAGTTTACGGCTGGCAAGCGACAGAAGCTTGGGGGAAAAATGCCAGTGAGCTTTTGTATGACGAACCTTCGCCAGAAATCGAAGCGGCTCTTTTACAAGCTACAAGCAAAGGAAAGTGGCAAGGCGAGTTAAATAAACTTACCAAAACTAACAAAGAAATCCTTGTTGCTAGTCGCTGGAGTTTAGTATGCGATGAACAAGGCAAACCGAAAGCGATTCTCACTGTTGACACAGATATTACTGAGAAAAAACATTTAGAAGCCCAATTGTTTCGTGCCCAACGGTTGGAGAGTATTGGCACTCTAGCTAGTGGCATTGCTCACGATCTCAACAATATCCTGACACCAATTTTAGCAGGAGCGCAACTCTTACCACTCAAATTTCCCAATGCAGATGAACGCACCCGTCATCTATTAGAGATTTTGGAAATCAACGCTAGACGTGGGGCTGATTTAGTCAAACAAGTGCTGTCATTTGCGCGGGGTGTAGAAGGAAAGCGCATCACTTTACAACTCAGACATATAATTGTCGAAGTTGCCAAGATTCTTAAAGAGACATTTCCCAAATCTATACAAATTAGCACTGATATACCGCAAGATTTATGGATGGTTTCTGGAGATAGCACCCAACTAAATCAAGTGCTGATGAACCTCTGCGTTAACGCCCGCGACGCAATGCCCAATGGTGGGAGTTTAAGCATTTATGCTGAAAATTTATTGATTGACGAAAATTATGCCCGCATGAACCTGGAAGCCAAAGAGGGGCCTTATATAGTGGTTACTGTCTCCGATACTGGAGCTGGAATTTCTAAAGAAATTTTAGATAGAATTTTCGAGCCATTCTTTACTACAAAAGATATCGGGAAAGGCACAGGGTTAGGACTTTCCACCGTGCTGGGGATTATTAAAAGCCACGGTGGTTTTGTAAGCGTCTATAGCGAACTAGGAAGTGGCACCAGCTTTAAGGTTTACTTGCCAGCAGTGGAGGGAATGGAAACAATTACTCCAGAAGAATTGCCACCACAGCCAGGAAATGGAGAATTGATTTTGATTGTAGATGATGAAGTTGCCATTCAAGAGATTACGAGGACATCACTGGAAGCTCACAACTACACAACCCTAATTGCTGGTGATGGCATCGAAGCGATCGCGCTATACGCTCAAAACCAGGATAAAATTAGTGCCGTACTGATGGATATTATGCTACCCACGCTCGATGGTTTAACTGCCATCCGTACCTTGAAAAAAATCAACCCCCAGGTCAGAATTGTTGCCAGCAGTGGACTTATGTCTGAAAATAAGCTTAATGCAATAGCTGCTATTGGCGTGAATACGTTTTTGGTAAAGCCTTATACTGTCAACGAACTATTGCTTTGTTTACAGAAAATATTATCCTGAGAAATTCAACTAAGCTAAGTACAGCAAAAGCCTTCCCGTTATAGCCGAAGATATGAGGGGTTGCTATGATGGAGCATCGGTTCAGACAAAAGCTGGATTACAGTTATTTTCAGGTAAATAAACTGCTTTAGTAGGAGTACAGCAATGCTCATAAATTCCTCTTTAAAGCTCTTTACTCTCTTACCTATGCACCTCTGTGGTTAAATAAATTACTATTACTTTTAAACCCCAGAGGTACAGAGAGCGTTCAGAAATAAATAAGAGATTTTACGAGCCATCTTGAAAAGTTTGCATGATTGTTACCCTACAAAAGATGTGGTTCAAATAGACGAAAACTGCTGTAATTACGAATTACGAATTACGAATTACTATGCCTCGATTTTTTAAGTTAATCATCAATATAGTAGTCTTGAGTGCATTGTTACTCATATCTGTGCAAGTCTGGGCCCAAGATTGGCGGCCAGTTCGCGGTGGTATCCCTTTCGGTATCAGTGGTATGGCTTTGATACAGCAAAGCAATACGCTCGATTTTCTAATTGTCCATGACAACAAACAAAAAAACCAAAGTCGTTTAGCAATCATCAGCATTAAGGGTAAAAAACAACCGGAATATTTCCCCTTAAACTGGCCAGATAACATAGAATTACCTATCGATTTAGAAGCTTTAACATCTGTTCCTAAGAAAAAATTATCTTTTATCGCTTTAAGCAGTTCTGGTAAAGCTTATTACATCAGTCTTAACCCTGCCAACAAAACTATCTTGGTTCTCAAAGAATTCAACCTACCAGAAATTATTCAAGGAAATAATTTTGAAGCATTTGGATTACAAAATATAGACGGCAAATTAGTTGCTATCTGGGGACATCGAGGTGAAGGGGAACAACCAGCAACTATTTTTTGGGGAACGTTTGACTTAGCTAAATATCAAATTACTCTCGCAGGTTCTACGAATCTGAAAGTACCGTTTCCATCTGGCAAAGTTCGTCATATCTCAGATATTAAGGTAGACCCCGTAGGAATTGTCTACATCACCTCAGCAAATGATGCAGGGGATGATGGCCCATTTCAATCAGCTGTGTATGTCGCTGGTTACTTGGGATTGCGTGGGAACACAATTGCATGGCGGCAAAATCCTCAACTTGTTCCCCTTTACCGCTCTGATTATCACAAAATTGAAGCTATGGAACTTGTTCCTGGTGCAGAAGGCGGTGTGATTGTTGGTACGGATGATGAGAATTTGGGTTCTTATATATACATTGTGGGTGGAAGTAGCTAAAAAACAAGGGTATATATTCTTTCTTGTAAATATCTACATGACTATAATTATTAGCACTTGGGGCGGTTTTAGACGAAAAATCAAAGGTATTTTATTAGGGATGATTGGTGCAGGTATAAGTAAAATTGTTTTTGGTTTGGGTAGAACACCTTGGGTTTGGATTCCGGCACAATTTTGTTCGTCTTTTAATTTCCCTTTGAATGGCAGTTCGGATACTGCTATTTGGCTAGCGAAAGTACCACCCAATGTGCAAGGAAGAGTTTTTGCAGCGCGATCGCTATTTTTACAGATCGCTTCTGCGGTAGGCTATTTAATAGCAGGGCCATTGGCAGATAATGTTTTTACACCTGCTTTGCAATCAGAGGGTATTCTAGTTGGTATTCTCGGAGAATTATTTGGGACTGGTACTGGTGCAGGAATCGCGCTGTTATTGTTATATGGGCGTTCTCTATGTTGTTGGTTGGTTGGCTAGGCTTTTCTGTGCGTGTGTTGCTGGATGTGGAAGACATTCCATAATGTGGAGGATAGCGAGTTGGAGTAATTAATTCAGTTCACGTTGCCACCTAAAATTCAGTGAAATTGTAAGCCGACACTGTACTTGAGGCTTCAATTCAGTGTCGGTAGTTCACCTACTTGCCCTACACATTAAATCGGAACAACATTACATCCCCTTCCTGCACAACATACTCTTTCCCTTCACTGCGAACCAACCCTTTCTCTTTCGCAGCATTCATCGAACCAGTTGTTACCAAATCTTTATAAGCGACAGTTTCGGCGCGAATAAATCCCCGTTCAAAATCACTGTGGATTACACCAGCAGCTTGAGGCGCAGACATTCCGGCATTAATTGTCCAAGCGCGGGTTTCTTTGGGGCCACAAGTGAAATATGTCCGCAAGCCTAAAAGCGTGTAAGTTGCCCGAATCAACGATTTCAAACCGCCTTCTTCCACACCTAAAGACGCGAGGAAATCAGCTTTATCTTCCTCTGGTAATTCCACTAATTCAGCTTCAACTTGAGCCGAAACTATCACAACTTGGGCATTTTCTGTTGCTGCAATTTGCCGCACTGTTTCCACAAAATGATTACCAGTCGCCAACTCATCTTCAGATACATTTGCGGCGTAGATAATCGGTTTATAAGTGAGCAGTTCTAATCCTTTAATAATTTCTGTTTCTTCTTCATTCAAGCTCACCTGACGCACCGATTTACCTTCATTTAAAGCCGCAGCTAATTTTTCTAAGACTGTGATTTCAAACTGTGCATCTTTGCTGGTACGAGCTAGTTTACGAGTGCGGTCAATTCGTCGCTCAATTTGTGCTAAATCTGATAAACCTAGTTCTATATTAATGATTTCAATATCTCGCGCTGGGTCAACAGAACCAGCAACGTGGATAATATCGTCATTCTCAAAACAACGTACCACATGGACGATCGCATCAACTTCCCGGATGTGGGACAGGAATTGATTCCCTAGTCCCTCACCCTGACTTGCACCTTTAACTAAACCGGCAATATCTACAAATTCAACCCGCGCCGGGATAATTTGTACCGAACTGGCAATCTTAGCAAGAACATTTAACCGTTCATCCGGTACTGCGACAACGCCGACATTCGGTTCAATCGTGCAAAAAGGGAAGTTAGCTGCTTCAGCTTTAGCATTAGCAACTACAGCATTAAATAAAGTAGATTTTCCGACGTTGGGAAGTCCGACAATTCCGGCTCTTAGCATTTTGGATTTTAAATTTGAGATTTTGGATTACATTACCAAGGTAATCTAAACAGGTTCCGGTATGGTTTGGGGAATTGTCCCTGGAACCGTCTGAGGAATGGGAGCAGGTACTGTTTCTGGTACAGGCCCCGGTAACGGTTGAGGAATCGCTGGCCCCGGTACAGGCTCAGGACTAGGTAGCGGATTCGGCTCAGGATTGGGGCTAGGTAGCGGACTCGGCCCAGGAGTAGGAATTTGTGGTTCGGGTATAGAAATCGCAGTCGGATTAATCATCGTAAGTCCAAATTAAATTATTCAACCTTCTCACGCTAGATGACAACCTCAGCTGTTGACATCTCCCCAAATAGCTATACCCACGAACACATCCCTTAATAATCTACCCCTCTTCTCATTCTCTGCGTCCCTCCGCGCTTCCCTCCGCGCTCCTTTGCGTTTAAACTCCAATCCTCAAACTACTCCTCCTTCACCTTTTCCACCACCTCTGGCACTGGATCGTAACCACCTGGATGAAACGGATGACAGCGCAAAATCCGCCGAGTTGCCATCCAGCTACCACGTAACACTCCAAATCGTTCAATAGCTTCAATAGCATACATCGAACAAGTTGGTTGAAAGCGACAAGTCGGAAGAAACAACGGCGAGATAAACATTCGGTAGCCCCGAATCAGCCAAATAAATAATAATTTCATTGCAGCTACCCAAATCTTATAAATTAGTAACAGGGGTAAAACTTTTCATTTGTCGCATCTTTGTTAATTACATTTTCTGACTTCACCTCAATTCCGGTTTTATGGCTGCAAATTGCGATCGCTGCAATTTGGGTGTTACTCATACTTCTGATTGCAGGGGTGGTAAACCGCTTTGCCGACAAGCCAGAAATCGTGCGGAAGATAGTTCATATTGGCACTGGTAATGTAATTTTAATCGCTTGGTGGCTAGATATTCCCGCCAGTGTAGGGATTACAGCTTCTATTTTAGCGAGTGCAATCACCTTATTATCCTACCGATTACCAATTCTTCCTGGTATTAATAGTGTTGGCCGCCAAAGTTTAGGGACATTTTTTTACTCTGTCAGTTTCGGTATTTTAGTCGCCTGGTTCTGGTATTTACAACAACCCCAGTACGCAGCACTCGGAATTTTGGTGATGACTTGGGGAGATGGATTAGCAGCCTTAATTGGGCAACGTTTTGGTAAACATAAGTATAAAGTTTTTGGGACAGAAAAAAGTTTGGAAGGCTCCCTAACTATGATGCTCGTTAGCTATGTCGTCAGTAGTTTGATTTTAGTTGGAACTCAAGGAAACAGTTGGCAAACTTGGGCGATATCGCTGATAGTGGCAGTTATAGCTACTGCTTTAGAAGCTGTTTCATTTTTGGGTATTGACAATTTGACAGTTCCTTTGGGCAGTGCAGCCCTTGCCTTCTTTTTAAGCCAGTTAGTCTTGAGTTAGTAATTGCCTTGAGTACTATTGCTAACGCTCTTTTATTACTCTGAAAAAATCAAATATTTATAGGTTGGGTTGAACATTCGTATTACCCAACAAAATCAAGAATTCTTGGTGTTGGGTTTCCTTACTCAACTCAACCTACTTATTAATAATACCCAAACCATAATTGAGGAATAGAGTTATGGAGATGGTTGGTTCCGGGGAAGAGATTACTGGGGAAGAATTGCTCAGACGCTATGCTGCTGGGGAAAGGAATTTTCCCTTGATTCGTATTGAGGACATGGAGTGTGTTTTGGAGGGAGCTGACCTCAGAGGAATTAATCTGATGGGGTCTCACTTGCACCATGCTCCGTGGTCGAGTATTAATTTGAGCGGAGCCTGTCTGCTCGCTGCTGACTTTGCTGGTGCCTGGATGGATGGAACTGACTTGAGTGACGCTGATTTGACTGGTGCTTGTTTGCGGGGAACTAACTTTACTAACGCTAATTTGAGTAATTGCATTTTGGAGGGAGCTAACTTGAGAGAAGCTATCTTGTGGAATGCTAATTTGAGAGGTGCTGTTTTCAACAACGCTATTTTGGCTGATGCTAGTTTTACTGGTGCCAAATATTTCACTATTAACCAGTACATGACGGGTATTTTGTTCTGGAATACTACTATGCCCGATGGAACTGTTATCGAAGGTCCCACTTACATTAACTGACTTAAGTGTGAACTTCCGTTTCAGCTATTAAAGGGACTGAAATAACGTTGAGCCAATTTACAATGTCTGAAACTAATCTTTTTGATTATATTCAATACCACCCATTACGTTAAAATTGAGCCTTTGTCTATTACCGCGATCGCTCCAAAATCCAATCGAGTAAAATCGGATTGACTAACTCCGGCGCTTCATCCTGCGGACAATGCCCCACTCCCTCTAAAGGAATAAACTTTTCTACTTGCCCAAAGTTAGCTAATTCTCTCCCTAACTTAATTGGTTCCCACGGATCAGCCGTTCCCCACAAGATAATCGCCGGACAAGGTAACAGTGGCAAAAGGTCTTCTGGTAGAGGCCCTGTAGAATAAGAAGTAAAAGCCAGGAACACAGCAGCAGCCCCCACATCGCTTGCTGGTGAAGTGAGAATATCTACCAACTCATCTGTCACCATCTCAGGATTCGAGTATGCTTGCAGCAGAATTTTCCGCACCGTTTTCGGTTTGGCGAGTTGATTAAAAAAGAAATCACCAACTGGTTTGATGGATAACAGGCGTTGCAGTACAGGCGCGCCATAACGACGAGATAAAGGTAAAGTTTCCCGTTTGCGATCGTGCAACAGCCGCAAAGAACAGTTGAGCAAAGCAACTCCCAAGGCAATATCTGGGTTGCTTACTGCTGCTTGCATGGCTACAATACAGCCAATCGAATTGCCAACTAAAAAAGCAGGTTCACCGACAACTTCGCGGCAAAAATCTGCTACTTGTTGTCCCCAAGTTTCTAGAGTATAGGCAATTTTTTCACCAGGTTTAGGTTTTGCGGAACCGCCAAAACCAATCAAATCAATAGCATAAACACGGCAATTTTGTGCTAATACGGGAATATTTTTCCGCCAATGCCACCAAGATGCGCCAAATCCATGCACGAGAACAACAGCTGGGCCAGTGGTTCCTTGGGTTTGATAGCAGATCGGAAAATCTTGCCAAATCCAGGTTTTTGTAGAGGTAAATGCTGTTTTTGAACTTGAAGTTGTCATAATAAATTTGATGAATACAAGGGTAAAAGCCTCTCAGAAGCAAGGTACAAGTAAAATTGTTTTGAATTTGAATAAAATTTATCAGATTTTTAAAGAAAATCTTTTACTCTGGTGATAACTTAGACATAGACTATGAAAGTTTCTATGCTGATAATTTTATCCAGCGTAGAGAGTTTTCATCTTTTTGATAGAGGCAATTTCCTAATAACTTAGATTATGTCAGCATTAAGAATCAGAATTTCTTTAATGTGAGCAATATTTTTGCGATTGATTTAGATGTGAGTGAATTAGCATCAGTGCTAGATTCAGTAGTTTCACAATTTACGATCGCTAATGAGAGTCTATAACATTGTCAGAATATGAGGCATCGGCTAAGGGGTGGTTTGCAACTGGAAACTGACGCTGAATTTAACAACACTTTTCTTGTTCCTAGTTCTGCGAGCCAGACAACATGAATATACTAGAAACAATCGATACTCCCATCGGGAGCTACGCACCCGATTTTGAACTGCCAGGAATTGATGGCCAAGTACACCATCTCAGGCGTTATCTTGAGAAGTTCCGAGCAGTGGGCGTTATTTCCTTATGTAACCACTGTCCTTATGTAGAGTGGTATATCAACAGGTTAAAAAACATTCAAGCCGAATTTGCCCACAAAGGCTTCACACTAATTGGGATGAATGGTAGTGATGGTAATCATGAAACTAGGCCAAGCTTTGAAAATATGAAAGCTTTTGCCCAGCGTCACGATTTGAACTTTCCTTACCTGTGGGACTCGACGCAAGATGTAACCCGGAGTTTTGGGGCTACGAAAACACCAATGGCCTTTTTAATCGATGCCAATGGTATAGTCCGCTACAAAGGCAAAATTGACAATCATCCCCAAGATGCATCAGCAGTGGGAGAAGAATATTTGAGAAATGCGATCGCCTCTCTATTTCTTGGTAAGCCAATAGATGTACCACAAACAGAACCAGTCGGTACTACATTGATTTGGCGTAACTAGACATAGATAGTCCCTGTAACTGCTATCTTAAATTGGAGGCAATTGCAACTTTTTTGATAAAGCGTAACTTCATGGGAACGAATTACCGAC
Organism: Nostoc sp. UHCC 0252; assembly: GCF_034931145.1. Classification (NCBI taxonomy): domain Bacteria; kingdom Bacillati; phylum Cyanobacteriota; class Cyanophyceae; order Nostocales; family Nostocaceae; genus Nostoc; species Nostoc sp. UHCC 0252. Next base: position 14,329 of record NZ_JAYGHE010000091.1, read on the forward strand.
GGGTTTTACTCAAACTGAGCGGTGAAGCCTTAATGGGCAACATGGGCTATGGAATTGATCCAGAAGTGGTCAAAGGAATAGCACAAGAATTAGCAGAGGTGATAGCCACTGGCACTCAAATCGCCATAGTTGTTGGCGGCGGCAATATTTTTCGTGGCGTGAAAGCAGCGTCGGCGGGGATGGACAGGGCAACCGCTGACTATATTGGGATGATTGCCACGGTAATGAACGCCATGACGTTGCAAGATTCGCTAGAACACATAGGGGTACAGACGCGGGTGCAAACTGCGATCGCTATGCAAGAATTAGCAGAACCATATATCCGTCGTCGTGCCATCCGTCATCTTGAAAAAGGACGGGTGGTAATTTTTGGGGCAGGTTCTGGAAATCCCTTCTTTACTACAGATACTACTGCGGCACTAAGAGCAGCAGAAATTGATGCTGAAGTGATTTTTAAAGCCACCAAAGTAGACGGGGTGTATGATGCCGATCCTGAGATTTATCCTAACGCCAAGCGTTACAATAGCCTTACCTACGCGCACGTTTTAGCCAAAGATTTGCGGGTGATGGATAGTACTGCGATCGCCTTGTGTAAAGAAAATAATATCCCAATTCTGGTATTTGACCTAACGGTGCGAGGTAACATCCACCGGGCAGTCTTGGGAGAATCCATCGGTACCCTTGTGGGAGGTTCTTGTGATATTAGCTGACGCTAAAAGTAAAATGCAAAGTTCTGTTGAGTCAACTCAACGGGCTTTTAACACGATTCGCACTGGCCGCGCCAATGCGAGTTTATTAGATAAGGTATTAGTGGACTATTACGGTTCGCCTACACCTTTAAAATCACTGGCAAATATTAGCACGCCAGATGCCTCGACAATTCTAATTCAGCCCTACGAGCGCAACACCCTAAACATCGTTGAGAAGGCGATTTCTCTCTCAGATGTGGGTTTAACTCCCAGCAACGATGGTTCTGTAATTCGGCTGAATATTCCGCCTTTGACAAGCGATCGCCGAAAAGAATTCGTCAAAATGGCTACCAAGTATGCTGAAGAGGGTCGTGTTGCTATTCGCAACATCCGCCGCGATGCCATAGACTCGATTCGCAAGCAGGAAAAAGCCTCTGAAATCTCCAAAGATGAATCAAAAGACCAACAAGACAACTTGCAAAAACTCACAAACGAGTATACTGCCAAAATAGACGCGCTCTTGGCAGAAAAAGAAAAAGACATTACGACTGTTTAACTAGTCGCGGAAGTCCCCGCCTTCAATGTACTCATAAGGTGGGGATAGGGAACGGGGGATGGGGATTGCATCTGGCAGTCTAAAGTCTGAATCATAAAGGCTGAAGAATGATGGTAAAATTCTTCAGCCTTTATCATTTCTTGAGTATCTAGCAAAAATTAATCAAGTAAGTGGTGTGAATAATTAAAGTAAGGGCAATTCTTAAACAATTTGTAATTCGTAGTTATATTTTGTAACGGAGATATAAACCGCGATTAACATCCAAGCCGTTTATAAAAATGGAGGTATCAACCCATATTTAATTACGAATTACGTACAGCCCTTTGGGCATGAAAACCGCGTAGCGTGCCGGAGGCTCTATTACGAATTACAAATTATGATAAATTGCCCCTACTCAAGAGAAAATCAACTAATTCAGGAGCAAAAATTCAGCCTTATGTACGATTGCATCATCGTCGGTGCTGGGCCAGCTGGTGGAACAGCTGCATATCATTTAGCCAAGCAGGGGCGCTCAGTATTAGTATTAGAAAAAGAATCCCTGCCAAGATATAAACCTTGTGGCGGTGGTGTATCTCCAGCGATCGCTCAATGGTTTGACTTTGATTTTAGCCCAGCAATTTCTGTAAAAGCTGACTCCTTTCGCTTTACCTGGAAATTGGGCGACCCCGTAGAAACAAAAATCGCCACAGAAGAACCAGTCTGGATGGTGCGACGAGATATTTTTGACCATTTCCTAGTGCAGCAGGCACAGAAGCTAGGGGCTGAAGTACGAGATAATACTGAAGCTACTGGTATTGAATTTAAAAGTGACTATTGGCAAGTTAATACAGCCAATGGGCCAATTACAGGTCGCTACTTAATCGCAGCTGATGGTGTTAAAGGGCCAATGGCAAAATGGCTAGGCTTCAAAGAACGTAAACGTTTTTTAGCAGCAGCTTTGGAAGCAGAAGTTCCTGCAACTGTAACCGACAAATCCACAATTCACGTTGAGTTGGGCTTGGTGAAAAATGGCTACGCTTGGAACTTCCCGAAAGCAGATGGTTATTCCATTGGTGTCGGTACATTTGTCCGTGGCGAACCCCAAGATTTTAAGAAGATTTTAGATGAGTACGCGCGATCGTTTAATTTAGATATAAAGACTGGCAAGCAGCATGGTTATCCTATTTCCTTGTGGAATGGAAAGCAAAAGTTGCATACTCAAAATGCACTTCTGGCTGGGGAAGCTGCTTGTGTAGTTTATCCTATGACAGCAGAAGGTATTCGTCCTTCAATTTTTAGCGGCTTGATGGCAGCAGGAGCTATCAATGAGTCCCTTTCGGGTGACACTAACGCTTTAGAAAAATATAGTGAAGCTATTAATGAAGAATGTGGTACTGAGATGGCCTGGGCACAACAATTAGCTGGAGCATTCTATCGCTTTCCTGGTTTTGGGTACAAAGTTGGTGTTAAGCATCCCTCCGGTGCCAAAATCATGGGTAAGATTGTGTGTGCAGAACTGCGCTATAGCGACATTGCCACTCGTGCCCTCAAGCGTTTAATTCCTGGCTTTGGAGGTTAACTATTAGGGATTAGGTAGCGAATCTCTAGCGGACAAGATGCCCACCCCACGAAAATTAATCATTTCTTTTAGGGTGGGCATTTCGTCCGCCCTATTTTTACAAAAAGGCAAAAGGCAGGAGAAAAAAAGTATCAACAAAAACTTTAGTTGTGGATTATTGCCTACTAGGATAAAAAAGATTGTATCAAGTCACGAAATTAAAAATACTTAGATAAAAGCCAGATACTTATTCCAGTTCCTAGTACACAAATAATTCCCGCCAGCCCAGCTAGAGGTTTTTTATTCTTACCTGTGAACCAGTCAGAGACAATACCAGTGTAAGTAATTATTTCTGCTGTATCTAGGGTTGCGATCGCCCATATCCATCCCGCGTGCAATCCCCAAGCTAAACCTAAATTATTGCGATCGGCAAAACGTGCCAACACCAGCACCATTCCCATCAGCCACAATCCAGGGAGTTGGGGTGCGGTTTCACGTTGCTCCCAAACTAGATGCAGTAAGGCAAAAATCAAGCTAGAAGCTGCTGCTGCTACCCAAACTGGATAATCCTGGGCTAATTCCGTGAACAGAAAACCCCGAAAAACTAACTCTTCTATCCCACCGACTAATAACGCTATCAATAAAATTGGTAGCAGAATGGGTAGTAGTAATTTGAAATTTTTCTTTTCAAAAGAACACCAACCTAGCCCGAATTGCCCACTAAATACAATAGCTAGGCTTACCACTCCCAAAGCAAATCCCAGCGCTAAAGAACCAAAAGTTGAAAAATTCCCAACAAAGCCGTAATCCCAAAAAGATTTATTGGTAAGCCAACTAACTCCCCACAGAATTAAGGGAGCTAATAGGTAAAGTGACACCAATAACGGCATCTTTTGCTCTGGCTGCAAAGATTTAGGAGGTTGCCAATCGAGTAATATTGCTGATACTGCTGCGACTGGCAACCAACAAACTATCCAGCAAATAAAAAATACCATCACTATAACTAGTGCTGGTGCATTTTGCATAAATGCTAATAAAGCTTTGACCGAAGGCTCAAAGAAAGTTATCAAAAAAAACACGATAGACTTCTTGCACTATAGATTTCTTGCTGATTAATCAAGAATCTACTAAATTTGGTGAATTATGCAAGGGGTCTAATCGTATTTTTTCGTCTTGGAAAAAATTTTCTCAATAGAGTTAATAGTTTGCTGTCAGGGTAAGGACAAGTTATCATCATCTGAAACTTATCCCTACCATCAGCAAATTTACTCTTCGTCTTCCAAATCTTCATCCGATTCGTCAGAGTCTATATCTGGTGAGATGAGTTTTTTATCAGTTTCACCAAGTTGAATCAAGTGAATATGCTTGTATCCCAGTCTGATTTCAAACTCATCTCCAGACTTTAAGCCCATTGCTTTGGTATATGTAGCACCAATCACAATCTGACCATTTTGATGGACGCTAACCCGGTATGTCGGTTCACGACCACGACCATCTTTAGGTGCTTCTGGACTTAGAGGAATTCCTCTAGCCGATAGCAAAGCGTCATAAAAATCGGTGAGATTGACACGAACCTGGTTATTCTTAGTAACAGTGTAATAGCCGCACTGTTTAGCTCTTTCTCGGCGTGGTAAAGTGGAAAGTTCTTTTACTTTAGCAAGTAGTGCTTTTCCGGTTAATGGCGCGGTTGCAGTTTCAGTCATTATGCTCAAATTTTCCTTACTCTCTCCAAGCTGATAAACGATGTAGTCTTATGCTGGCATTTGGCTTTTTAGCATTTGCATAGAGCTACTTAGGACTCTAGTGTAACGGGTGAATTACTGCCAATAGGAGACAAAAGCACTTGATATTATGGTTGTCCACAACCAATTAGAGGTCATAGTTGCCAAAGAAATTAATTTTGCTGATTTCACGGCACTTTTAACCATTATTCGCCATCAGAAATAAAATTATTTTCTCTTTTGGCGCTACTGTAGCGGTGTAACTTTCAGCCACCTTTACAAATGGGATTGGTTCTACTCCAAATAAGTCGTAGACTCAATAAATTGCAGGTTTTTCACTTTCAGTGCTTGCCCTTCTGCTAATGAGCAGGTAGAGTTTTCTCTACTCATCCTCTCAAGCTTAGGACAGCATAGTATTTCAATAGAGTCCTATGGGCATACACCCTTTTGTCCTGCCAGTAGAGACGCGAATTATCTTGTCTCTACATTACGAATCAACAAACCAGTAGTAACCGCGCTGATACGGCTATTGATTCTGGTTTTGTGAGTTCGTAATTTTATATTAAATACTAGCATGGACTAATAATAGCAAAATAGTTGTTTAATTTTGAATTAAAATTGCCGGTAAATTTTTATTTAAATTTCTGGACTTAAAGGTTGCAAAAAGTCGTAACGATTTTTCTAACCCTTTATTGCATTATAAAAATTTATCTAATTTATATGAGCAGTTTTGACCAATGAGTTCAATCCAAGATTTTCTTGATTGAGAGGAGACAAAAATCTAAAAGTCTCGCCTATCCAGGATTCCCCGATGTGCGAGACTTTTATTTGAAAGTGGTGATGATTTTTCCTCGGTTTATTACCGTAAGCTCAAAAGCGGTCAGAGGATTTTGTACGTCTGTCTATGGGAAGAATAAATCTCTTAACACACACCTAGCGCTTAATTGCGACTACTATATCTTTATATTGAACATCTGCTTTTACACTTCTATATAATCAAAAAATTCCGTTAAGCGGTAGCAAAGGCGGAATTTTCCAGCAAGGACTCGTTGACTCAAGTTGATATGAAGACGTGTTGCTAACTAGAAAAGCATTTAATTTGGATGCGATCGCTAGCTCAAAGATAAACCTGAGTCCCTTTCTAAGTAAAGCCCCTTTCCTTTACATTCTCAAACGGCTAAATTTAATGTCAAGCTACGATTACATTTTTGGCGTTTTACCTCAGAATTTGACACAAATCTTGCCTACAGCACTGCTAAAAGTAAAATTTTAATAGTTATCCTTCAATTAGAATCAGTTACCATTTAATCGTCAGCCTATTAACACCAGGCTTTGAATTGAGGGCAAAAAAGTATAGCTCACTTTTCGCAACTACCAGCCTTGAGTCATTATTGTTAAGGCTGGTGAAGCTATTTTAAAATTTTGGTTAGTAGTCATGGAAGTTATTTTTAAGGTCATTCGACAACAACAAGATTCCTCCCCTGTTGTACAAACCTATCTTATAGAGGCAGAACCAGGTAATACAATTCTGGATTGCCTCAATCATATTAAGTGGGAGCAAGATGGAACGTTGGCATTTCGCAAAAATTGCCGTAATACCATTTGTGGTAGCTGCGCTATGCGAATTAATGGTCGTTCGGCTCTAGCTTGCAAGGAAAATGTTGGTAGTGAACTTGCTAGATTACAACAAATACCATCATCCCAAAGTAAAGTAAATGCCATTCCTGAAATCACGATCGCGCCTCTCGGCAATATGCCCGTGATTAAAGATTTGGTGGTGGATATGAGCAGTTTCTGGAATAATTTAGAGGCAGTTGCTCCTTATGTGAGTACGGCAGCACGACAAGTACCAGAAAGAGAGTTTTTGCAAACACCACAAGAGCGATCGCGTCTCGATCAAACTGGTAATTGTATTATGTGCGGTGCTTGTTATTCTGAATGCAACGCCCGTGAAGTTAATCCAGACTTTGTTGGCCCCCACGCCCTTGCCAAAGCTTACCGGATGGTAGCGGATTCTCGTGATAGCGATACCGAAAATCGTTTAGCAAATTACAACGAAGGGACTAAAGGCGTATGGGGTTGCACCCGTTGTTTGTACTGCGATTCAGTTTGTCCAATGGAAGTTGCACCATTAGAACAAATCACCAAAGTTAAACAAGAAATTCTTGCTCACAAAGAAGTCAGCGATAGTCGCTCAATTCGTCACCGAAGAGTATTGGTGGATCTAGTTAAAGAAGGTGGTTGGATTGATGAACGTCAATTTGGTTTACAAGTAGTCGGTAATTATTTTCGAGATTTAAGAGGATTACTTAGTCTTGCACCCCTCGGTTTGCGGATGATTCTTCGGGGTAAGTTTCCCCTATCATTTGAACCTTCAGAAGGGACAGAACAAGTGCGATCGCTCATTGAATCTGTGCAACAAGTTGAAGGGAATAGGGAATAGGGAATAGGGAATTGGGAATTGGGAATTGGGAATTGGGAATTGGGAATTGATCAATAAATCAATAGTTCTTCCCCTACTCCCTGCTCCCTGCCCCCTGCCCCCTGCTCCCTTGCCTCTTCCCCATTCCCCATTCCCCAATCCCAATTCTTCAACGTGGCTCTTGAGGTATATTCAACGGCTGTCCATTCCGGTCATAGACTAAAACATCCCACTGCCCGTTGTTGCTGGACTCAAAAGCAATCCTACTACCATCAGCGCTAATTGTCGGGTTGCGGACTTCAGCTTGTAGATTATTAGTCAAATTTCGTGATTGGCGTGTTTCCCGGTCGTAGAGAAAAATAGCCGATCGCCCCTGACGGCCAGCAGTAAAGACAATATAGCGACCATCTTGGGAAACGCTAGGATGATTTGCGATCGCATCCAAGGAGTTTAAACCCGGCAAATCGACCAAATCACGAGTCACTGTATCAAACATATAAACATCTTGGCTACCCCGTCGGTCAGTAATAAAAACAATGTATCTCCCAGAAATTTGGGGGTTTAATTCCGACGCTAAACTATTGAGACTCCGACCCCCCGGATCAAAAGGATAACTCAAAAGGCGAGGGTAGCCAAAACACCCAGTCAATAAACTTAAGCAGAAAAATATAGGTATAAAAAAAATACGTTTCATATATTGGGGCATTGGGCATTGGACATAGGGCGATCATTAATTATTCTCCCTCATCTCCCTGCTCCCTGCTCCCCTGCTCCCTCTCTTCTACGGAGGCGAACCTACGGTTGCACCATTAGGAATATCTAACTCAATATTTGGCCCCCGGTCTAGGACTTCAATATCCCACTGACCACGGCTAGCACTTTCAAAGACAACATAACGTCCATCTGGGCTGATATTTGGTTTTCTGATCCAGCCGCGATAGGTTGGTGTAACAATTTGCGACTGTTGCGTAGCGCGATCATAAAGCGCTACCACTGGTCTACCTTGGTCACTAGTAAGATAAGCAATATAACGCCCGGTATAGCTCAAGCTAGGGCTTTCGGCAATTGTCTCTGCTCGGTTTATGCCAGGTGTGCCAATAAACTGTTGCCTCTCCACATCGAAAACTAGTAGTTGCTGATTACCATTCCGATTAGATACAAACGCTAAAAAGCGCCCATTTCCACTCAAAGCAGGTTGCTCCTCGGTGTAGCGACTGTTGAGGGAAGTAGGCCCTATGGGAATATTGTTAGAACTACAAGATGCAAGCAAACCTGTTAAACCAAAAACCAGGCTCCAATGAATTGGTCTTTGGAGCCAAAATGCAGGCGTAAATTTTTCCACCTCAACTGTTTTCCGTTGCCTTTAAACCTATTTCCACGCCAACTGTTTTAAACATCGTCATCAAAATCGGTCGGATTATCTCGCCCCTCATTTGGCATTTCAATCGGGTTGTATGGCACATAATCAGTTGGGATAGCCTCATCATCTTCGCGCGGTCTTCGAGGAGTTGAGTCCGTTGGTGGACGACGCCTTCTTGGTCTAGGAGCAACATCATCTTCCCGGCTTTCTGGACGTTGAGAACCGTTATTATTACGGCGAGAAGGTTTTCTGACTTCCCCTCCCGAACTTTCCCAATCATCGACTTGCCTAGATGAAGAACCCCAATTTTCATCTTCAGAGCTTTCCGAAGGGCGATTCACAGGACGACCAGAAGTCCGCCGCCGTGTTCTATCTGCTGGAGCTTGTCTTTCGCTATTGCTGCTGTTACGGCGTTCAGAACGACGGGGGGGTTGCTCCTCGTAATAGTTATCACGAGTGGAAATCTCATCCCTGCTGCCCCGAATCCGGGCACGCACGGGGCGTTCCTCCTCGTCTTCATAAGGCAATGGATCTAAGTCTGCATCCATTTCAGCTTGATACTTTTTGCGATCGTTGTAGGAATAGCGATCGCTAACCGGTCGATCTTCATCCACAATTGGAGTGTTGCGCTTTGCTTGCTGGGTAGCTATACTCCGCAAACGAATACTTTCAACTGCAAAAAATACAGTTGTGCCAACTAAAAGCAGTTGACCAAATTGTAAAATTGGGTCTAACCGCCATCCTTGAAACACGAGAATGAAGCCGCAGAGCAAACCGACTGCCGCAAAAAAGATATCTTGATCCCGTGACAATTCTGGACGCACAGTGCGGAGAAAATACAGTGCTGCCCCAGCCACAGCCAGGAAAATTCCTAGAATACTGGCTGAATTTGCCCCAAAATTTACTTGAGCCAGAAAACTGGCTGAGTTCAGCCCAAAATTTATCATTGCTGTTTTCCCAATATCAAATCTATGTTAGCGAGTCACAATTAAAATCACTACTGTAATTAGGCACGATAAATATTGAAGCTTCAAAGCCTCTGGCAAAGAAGCTCTGAAGCTGTTCACCGAAAAGTAAAAACACCTATGTCTGTCATCTAAAACTTCTACCAGCCACAGCTTTCGCCGCTTTTGGTGAAATAAATGTAGATAGCTGACATACAATCGATTATGAGAGTTAATTTAACTCTCATAAGCATTATGAACGCTGAATTTTATCTTTTTGGCTAATGAAAATTAGACCAACTGTAACGGGTATTACAACAATTGCAGTACCCCATAACAGACTCCAAAGAAAATTTGCTAAAGAAGGCGTCATACTTCTAAACCTTTTTTTACACACTTCATCCTAATTTTAATAGTGTATTACTTTCTTGAGAAGCCTCTAACTATGAACTGTCAAACTTTGTAATTGCTGTGAGCTAGTTTGCTTTTCTATTCCAGATGCAAGTGCCAGCATTTGGTTAAAATAATGATGAAAGTGCTTTACAAAGCTTAAATTTTGTAGCGATGTCTACGACCGCCTACGCGAAGCGCGGCTTTCCGTTGCCCAAGTTTTTCTTTCTTTACAGATAGATAGTACCTTAAACCGATGACTGGTGTTGACCTGACTGCTTGGATTCTTGGCCCTGTGCTAGGGGTGATGACATTTTTATTTATATTTCGGATCATTCTCACTTGGTATCCGCAAGTGAATCTGAATCGTTTGCCCTTCAATTTAATAGCTTGGCCTACCGAACCATTTTTAGTGCCATTGCGAAAACTGGTACAACCTATAGGCGGAGTGGACATTACACCCATTATTTGGGTTGGTATTTTCAGTCTGCTACGAGAAATATTACTAGGTCAGCAGGGATTGCTGACTATGATATCTCGTGTGAATTAGGGAATTGGGAATTGGGGATTGGGAATTGGAAATTGGGAATTGGGAATTGGGGAAAGACCTGTTTCAAGTTCTCACCCCTTGTCCCCCTGCTCCCTGCTCCCTGCCCCCTGCCCCCTGCCCCCTGCCCCCTGCCCTCTTCCCAGTCGCCAATCCCCAATCCCCTAACCGTTCATCTCCTGGACAAAATTTGTATAGACATTACCCTGCAAAAACTGTGGAGTTTCCATAATTCTTTGATGAAACCCGATAGTGGTGGGTAGTCCAGTGATGGCACATTCCCGGAGTGCGCGTTTCATGCGGTTAATAGCAGTGGGTCGGTCTGGGGCCCAAACAATTAACTTGCCAATCAAAGAATCGTAGTAAGGCGGGATTTGGTAATCTGTGTAGACGTGAGAATCAATGCGGACACCAGGGCCTCCAGGGGGCAGATAGCCACTAATCCGTCCTGGAGAGGGGCGAAAGTCATGATCTGGGTCTTCAGCGTTGATCCGGCACTCGATCGAATGACCGCGCAAAACTACTTGTTCTTGGGTAAGCTTGAGTCTTTCCCCTTGGGCAATCCGAATTTGTTCGGCAACCAAGTCTATTCCCGTAATCATCTCTGTTACAGGATGTTCTACTTGAATCCGGGTGTTCATTTCCATAAAGTAGAATTTACCCGATCTATCCAAGAGAAACTCAATAGTACCCGCCCCACTGTAATTAATAAATTGGGCAGCTTTGACAGCAGCTTGTCCCATTTTCTCGCGCAGGTCTTGGTCGAGAGCCGGGCTGGGAGCTTCTTCTAAAAGTTTTTGGTTCCGGCGCTGAATTGAGCAATCGCGTTCGCCTAAGTGGATAACATTACCGTAGTTATCCGCCAAAATTTGGAATTCGATGTGGCGAGGACGTTCAATAAATTTTTCGATGTAAACGCCAGAATTCCCGAAAGCTGCTCCTGCTTCTCCTTGAGCCGCCAGAAAAAGTTTGACAAATTCATCTTCAGAGCGAACTAGGCGCATACCCCGTCCGCCGCCACCGGCTGTGGCTTTAATCATCACTGGATAGCCGATATCCTTGGCGAATCTTAATCCTTCTTCCTCAGATTCTACCAATCCCTCACTACCTGGTACTGTCGGGACTCCAGCTTTTTGCATGGTTTCTTTGGCAGTGGATTTATCGCCCATCATCTTGATAGATTCTGGAGTCGGGCCGATAAAAGCAATATGATGGTCAGCACAGATTTCCGCAAACCGGGCATTTTCTGCCAAAAAGCCATAGCCGGGATGAATGGCAGTGGCATTGCGCGTCAGGGCGGCGGCAATAATATTGGGAATATTCAAATAACTTTTACTGCTAGCAGGTTCGCCAATGCAAACCGCTTCATCAGCAAGTTGGACGTGGAGAGCATTCCGGTCAACGGTGGAGTGAACCGCGACTGTGGCAATTCCCATTTCTTCACAGGCGCGGAGAATGCGAAGGGCGATTTCTCCCCGATTGGCAATTAATATTTTGTCAAACTTCATTTTTTAGTTTCGATATCATTACCAGTAGATTGACATTTTCTCTGATCCAACTTGAAACGACGCTTCCGCATTATTTAAAATTATCACAGGAGATTCGCCACCCTGACTCTAAGCAAATTCAAGATTGCAGGCTTGCTGCCTCTACAGGTTTTACTACACTAACAACATTGCTGCTGTAAGTCTTGACTAGCTTCCCAAACTGGGATTTTGCGATTTGTCATCGCACCGCATCTCCCCCAGTCGCTCTACCCTTTTTAATATCACTTGTGCAGATGCTAAATTTCTGTCAGTCTGATACAGCCTTGAGGAAATTTATATTTTTGAGAAATATAACTTTAGATATCACCTTACTATAATTACTTTCTTATGCTATAGTCTATCTTTAGACAAGCCGTGCGGATGTGGCGGAATTGGTATACGCGCACGCTTGAGGTGCGTGTGGGCAATGCCCTTGGGAGTTCGAGTCTCCCCATCCGCATATTCTGTTGCTTAGTCAAGGGTCAATAGTCGAGGGTAAAAAAACCTCAGACTGTTGACCCTTAATTCTTGGTATAGCTCAGGTTTTTTATGCTTTTATAGAGATACGTGAAGTTTTGTAAAAAGCATTGAGTATTACTTTTACGCCAACAAACAACTTAACACTGCCAGCAGCTTGGCATCGCCTCACTCCGATTTGGCAAGGAGGGGAGGAAGTAATTCAAAAAAGTTTACCTCACACTCAGCTAGCACCGGCTTGGCAGCTAATGCTTTTGGGTGACGGCTCTCCAACACGTCATCTAGAATTGCTTACAGGTGAGCCTGTAGAAGTAGATGTCATTGATATGTCATTGATTGGCATGGACTTGGATGCTGCACCTGATTTAATCCAAGCTGTTCCAGGGCCGCGACTACGGCGACAAGTATGGTTGCGGACTGCTTCTGGTCAACGATTAGCTTATGCTACCTCGTGGTGGGAAGCTAGTCATGTAGATGAGTATTTGCAAAATCGTTCATTACCAATTTGGGCAAGTTTAGCTCGTCTCCGCACAGAGTTGTATCGGGATGTTCGAGGCATATATTATGGTGACTCATCGGCGCTAGAGTCTGGTTTTGGAGTAACTGGGCCTTTTTGGGGTCGCCATTACTTGTTTTGGCATCATGGACAGCCACTAACCTTAATTTATGAAGTTTTTTCGCCTTATTTAACTAAATATTTGGGGGCTATGCAATTAAAATAATTCGTAATTCGTAATAGAGCCTCCGGCACGCTACGCGAGCGTAATTCGTAATTAAGTTTTGCAACAGAGATTTATACCCCCTACAAAACGTTCTGCCTGTAGAGCCAGGGGACTTAAACCTTCAAAATTGGTTAAACTAATGAGTTTTCGGTGATGGATTGGCGTTGTTGTGCGATCGCATCCTCTGGAAAATATATTCTCCCTCAAACCAAACGTGGTACTGATAGTTTAGAAGATTCCTTATTTGAAGGGTTGCAAATTACACCTCAAGAAATCTTCCAACAAGCAAGAACTTCCTACTGATGTTCACAAGAAAGGCACGAGGAAAGGTCTAATGAATACTGTTGTGCTAAATCTAGAACCGATTGTTCATTTAACCGATGAGCAATTTTATCAATTGTGTATTGCCAATCGTGATTTAAGCCTGGAAATGAATGCAGGCGGGGAATTAATAATTATGCCACCAGTAGGAGGAGAAAGCGGAAATCAAGAAGCGGATTTAATTACAGACTTAAATAATTGGAATCGGCAAGCTAAATTAGGGAAAGTTTTTAGTTCTTCAACTATCTTTATACTTCCCAACGGCGCAAAACGTTCCCCTGATGCTGCTTGGGTAAAATTGGAACGGTGGGAAGCTTTAACACCAGAACAACGAAAAAAATTTCCGCCACTTGTACCCGACTTTTTGATTGAACTGCGTTCAGAGACAGATCGCCTTGCACCAATTCAAGAGAAAATGCAGGAATACATTAAAAATGGTCTGCGCTTGGGTTGGCTGATTAATCCTCAAGATCGCCAAGTTGAAATTTACCGACTTTTGAAAGCTGTAGAAGTTGTGCAAATTCCGGCAATTATTTCTGGAGAAGATATATTACCTGGATTTGAGTTGCAAGTATAGG
>NZ_JAYGHE010000092.1:0-4450 GCF_034931145.1 Nostoc sp. UHCC 0252
CGGATTTCTCTTAACATTCAACACTTTTGATTCAAGATATACATATAAATTCTCCTAACACTAAATTATCTGTGTCCAAATTAGGTTCAGAGTTACAGAAAATAACCGGAGAACCTCCTAATTCAATTATTAAAAAACTAAACTTGGGTTCTAGTTTTATTAAATATCTAAAATCGTCTCCCACATTTACATTAAAAGCAAGTGGCAAAGAATATGAGGTAACAGCACTATCCTGCGAGTAGATACTTTCTGAATGTTTACGTGCAATCTGAGCCTGTAATCCAGTATTCTGTAAACAGATGTAAAGAAATGTAAATATTACAATGCAGGATAAAGTTGTCGTTATTGTCGGTGCTACAGGTGGTATTGGTTCAGCTTTAACACACAAACTTGCGCCCACCGGAGTCCGGTTGGTATTGGCTGCGAGGGATGCAGCTCGTTTAACAACACTGGCTACTGATTTACCAGGGGAAGTTTTGACCGTTCCCACTGATATTACTGACCCCCAACAAGTAGATATTTTGATAGAAAAGACGATCGCTGAGTTTGGTCAAATCGATATTTTGGTGAATGCAGCTGGTGCTGGTATACTCAAACCCTACAACACCCTGGAACCTGCTGATTTAGACAAAATGCTAGACATCAACTTAAAAGGCAGCTTTTATACCACTCAGGCGGCGGCTGAAGAGATGCAAAAGCGCAAGTCTGGTCATATCTGTAATGTGGTAGGAATTCTGGGCAAGCATTCAATGGGGATGGCAGCTGCTTATTCTGCTTCTAAGTTTGGTGTTGTCGGTTTTAGCAAGTGCATGGCAGAGGAACTAAAGCGTTTTGGTATCAAGTTCACGCTATTCTACTTTGGTGGGGTAGATTCTCCTTTCTGGGATAATGTCAACCTAAAAGTAGACCGAAAAAAAATGCTCAGTCCTGAAACTGCTGCCAATGCGATTTTCTTTGCCCTTTCTGCTGAACCACAAGCTGTACCAATGGAAATTAATATTCAACCTGATAGTCATCTGTTCTTTTAGGTTTTTAGAGTGGGAGTAGGTCTACATAATTCTTGCTTAGGAAAGAAGTGAAAATCTAGCAAAAAAGGCAAAATTTACAGATATATAAACTTTTATGCTGTATTTTCAGTATCTATGAAAATTGATCACGTTCATTTCTATGTAGAAGACGCGAAAGTATGGCGGGATTGGTTTATACGCCATCTTGGTTTTCAATCAGTAGCCGATCGCAGTAATTCATTTCACACCTGTACAGAAGTGGTGAAAAGTGGTGCTGTCTGCTTTTTTCTATCTTCACCACTGTTACCCACAAGTCCAGTAGCTGAGTTTTTGCGTAAATATCCGCCTGGTGTGGCAGATGTTGCTTTTGCTGTAGAAGATGTAGAAGTTGCGATCGCACTTGCTCAAAAACACGGTGCTACAATCCTACAACCCATTCAGGAACGCCAAATAGGTACGGCATTTCTTAAGTGTGGCAAAATTGCCGCTTGGGGTGGACTGACTCATACGTTAATCGAAAGGTCATTGGTCATTTGTCCGCCGTCATTTGTAACTAACACAGATGACAAAGAACAAATCACAAATGACAACACTTTTATCGCCATAGATCACATCGTGTTAAACGTGGCCGTTGGTGAATTGGATCGTGCCGTTGCTTGGTATGAAAATATCTTAGATTTTGAACCCCAGCAAGCATTTAAAATTAAAACTAATCGTTCTGCTTTACACAGTCAGGTAATGGTTTCCCACAACGGCAGCGTCCAGTTGCCAATTAATGAACCAGCTTCTGGGAATTCCCAAATTCAGGAATTTTTAAATGTCAACCGAGGGCCGGGAATTCAACATCTTGCCTTGCGGACAAATAATCTGGTAAGTGCGATCGCAAAATTTCGTGCCAGTGATTTATCCTTACTCTCAGTTCCCCAAAGCTATTACACCCAATTAAAACAGCGTCCAGGATTTCCATTATCAGATATAGAAATTGAAGCGATCGCTCAACAAGAAATTCTCGTAGATTGGCAAGAATATACTCTTGATGGGACACAACAAATCGCGCCTTTATTACTGCAAATTTTCACTCAGCCAATATTTGAACAGCCAACATTTTTCTTTGAATTTATTGAACGCCGTTCCCAAGCTAAAGGTTTTGGCGAAGGTAACTTTCGCGCCTTATTTGAAGCCATCGAAAGCGAACAAATCAAGCGTGGTACTCTTCAATGATGCCTGAGTACAAAATATCAATTGAAAGCCAGACAGACTCCAAACAATTTGATTTTGTAGACAAACAACTTTACCAATTCAATGTAAGTAAAATTGGAGATTACGAATATACGCCACTGTTTATATTGCTTCGTGATTCAGAAAAAAAGGTAGTGGGCGGCTTAGAGGGTTTTATCGGCTTGGGATGGTTTCATATCGGTACTCTCTGGATTGCAGAGGAGTTAAGAGGTTATGGATATGGAAAAGCACTTCTTTTGGCCGCAGAACAAGAAGCTGTCAATCGTGGTTGCTTACACGCATATCTTTTTACCTACAGTTTCCAAGCTCCCGAATTTTATCAGCACTTGGGTTATGACGTATTTGGAGAGTTAGAAGATTTTCCTCCAGGTCATCGTCGATTCTTTCTTAAAAAGAGTTTACAAAATAACTCTTAGCTAGACTTGATACCTTCAAAAAATAGCCATAAATCTAAGATAAACTTAATAAAAATTAACTTTTCCCGCCGATGCTAAGACTGATTACTGACTTCGACGGCCCAATTATTGATGTTTCCGAACGATACTACCGTGTTTATCAATTCTGCTTAGAGAAAACTCGCCGCCCAAACCAAGTAGTGCAAGAACTTCCGAAAGCGGAATTTTGGCAGTTAAAGCGATCGCGCGTTCCCGAAAAACAAATCGCCTTAAATTCAGGATTAGACGAAGCCCAAGCCCAAGAATTTGCCCAATTGCGGCGGCAAACTGTACATACAGAGCCTTATTTCAACTATGACACTCTCGCGCCTGGTGCTGTGGATGCACTGTTAAAAATTCAAGAAGCTGGAATTGATTTGGCAGTTATGACGATGCGCCGAGTCCGAGAACTAGATTATGCTTTTAAAAAACACGATTTAGGGAGATTTTTCCCGGAAAATCGTTGTTATTGCCTGAGTAATGACTACGTTAAAACTCGTGATATTGAAGATAAGCCTTTGTTAATGGCTAGGGCATTACAAGAACTGCCCCCGGTTACTGATATTTGGATGGTAGGAGATACGGAAGCCGACATCACCGCAGCGAAAAATTATGATATTAAGGTGATGGCTGTAGAATGTGGTATCCGCGATCGCACTCAATTAGAACTTTACCACCCCGACTTAATCGTTAAAGATTTTAGCGCTGCTGTAGATTTGGTCTTAAAACCTAAGCACCTTGTCTAGAAAGGCTCTATAGCTCTAACAGATTGAATTAATTAATCGTACAAATTAAAGCAGGAGTCAGAATATGTATTCTGACTCCTGACTCTATATATTTAAGAAGAACACACATAAACCATGTATTCTTTATAGAAACTTGTTTACAGATAGCGGTTTACCGTAGAAAACTACTAACCAACCACAACAATATAAACGTTATCACAGTAGAGAACTGATTCGTTCCCAGATTGGTGAATGATGATATTTGTGGTAAGAGCCAGCTAGCAACTAGTCCCCCAGCGATTAAGCCAATGATTAAACTTACCAGGGTAAACAAAACTGCTCGGCCAAATTTGCCTTCCTTGCGATTAAGGAAGTAAATACTAGTGCCTACCCCAACCACCAATGCTAACTGCAAAACCTGCTCACCTCCCTCGGGGTAAAACAAGCTGATAGAACTCAAACCAAGAAACCAAGCTCCTGGTAAAAGTATATCCGCAGATGTTGGTTGATCCAGCATCCGTTGTAGCCATGCAGGTGACTGCTCACGAGGTGTTGGACTTTCTTTAGGAGGTGATTGCACTCGTAACTCTGGAAACCGGATACGCTCAGGGACTTTAATTTTACCTTCCTGGCGCATCCGTAAGCGATCCATTAAAATCGCATCGTAAGCCGCTTCAATTACTTCTAAATGCTTTGCATCGCCACTGTGTTGCTCGAATAGGCGATTACGAGCATCCTGAATTTCATCGAAGGTAGCCTCTTCTGATACCCCAAGTTTTTCGTAGGGATTTTGATCGCTCATGGGAGTTTTTTACTTCAGCCTCAGTCAGCGGCAGTCTTTTGTCGAATCAAAAACAGCTTTAGGTTTTCTTTTAATCGAAACTAAAGTCTCGATCTATTTTATGCCCTACCAGGATAGTAGCACGGGTTAGTTTGATTGACTTTGTAATTTCAACTATAGTCACTTTAACATATCGCAATAACTCCGTGTATACCCTCATGTCGTTGCCTAATTCTGGCTTTAATCTAGAATTTGAACGCAAGA
>NZ_JAYGHE010000092.1:4484-27158 GCF_034931145.1 Nostoc sp. UHCC 0252
GTACCTAAAATCCTGAGTTTTTATGAAAAAACCAACTTTACTGCTTTCAATTTGGCAAAATTACTGTGTCCTAATAGAGTTTTTTTAATTATACTGAATAATCGCTTGTGGTATATATCCGCAGAACGATTTAAAATTGAAACGTTTTAAGTAGCCACCTAACTAGAATCAAGAAGGTGTTGGTATCAAGAGCTATTACGGCTAAAGTCAGAGCGATTATCTACTGTATTAACAGAAGTTCCGCGTTCTCAATTGCCCACAATCCTGATTACAGTATTTATTTATGAACGATCAGGATTCTCATACCTTAGCCATGTAGATTCTTAGTTAGTACCAAAGTGGCAACTGCGTATTTACGCAACTTTCTTGTTAATCTTACGAATTTTTGTGCAAAGTAATGGTCACGGCTCCTGCTAAGATTCTTGTAGTTGACGACGACCCTGCGGTTCGGAATTTAATCCAACGCTTTTTGATTAAGCAGAACTATCAGGTGGAGGCTGCCGAAGACGGAAAGACAGCCTTAGCTCTATTTGAGCAATTTAACCCTGATTTGGTGATTCTAGATGTGAATCTACCAGATGTTACTGGGTTTAACCTTTGCCAAGAGATGCAAAGTCGTAATGGTGTTTTTGTTTTGATGTTGACTAGTCGTGCTGACGAAGCTGACAAAATTCGCGGTTTTGCCAAAGGTGCTGACGACTATCTCACCAAGCCTTTTGGATTGGGAGAGCTAGAAGTCAGAGTTGGAGCGATTTTGAGACGTCAGCGAGTGATAACGACTGCCGAGCAGAAACGCTTGGTATTTGAAAAACTGATGATTGATCCGGTGCGACGGGAGGTAGCACTTAATAACCAAGCAGTACCCTTAACTGCTCTGGAGTTTGACTTATTGCATTTTTTAGCAAGTCATCCAGGTAGAGTTTGGCGGCGTGCAGAACTCATCCAAGAGGTGTGGGACTATGAATATGTCGGCGACCAACGGGTTGTAGATGTACATATTGGCCAAATTCGCAAGAAGATTGAAATTGACGCTAGTCAGCCAGCATTAATTCAAACTGTACGTGGCGTAGGCTATAAGTTTGAATCTCCTGCTCACCCCCAACATTTGGAAGCTAAATCCTAAGTTTATAGTCTAGAGTTAAAAAACTCTTGACTGTAACTCTTAGGGTAGTTATTAGTAAATTTCTTTGGCTTGAGTAACAGACAAATTTAGACAATCAAACATAGGTAGATATTGCTCAAATCCAAACCAGATAGTGATTTGAGTTATTGGTTTATCGGTTTAAGATAGTGGATCTCATCTGTCCACTAGAAAATATTTCTTTCGATTTGACTGTATTGGCAGATATAACGGTGCTTATAGCAGTTCCCAATCATAATGAGGCATAGAAATTTCTAGGGGCAAATAGCTTGTTAATTTAACCTGAAATTAGCAATTAGAAATATCATCTACTGTATTTGCAAATTTCATAACAAGTAGCTTAAGCCCTTATTTGAACCTTTTTAAGATCAGAATCTACTGATCTTTTTTGTTGTAATATTGCCCCAATACGCTCGATCGCTTCACTATTGAGCTAAATTCCATGATGGGACACAGTTTACCGTGTCCCATACGAGAGCATGATCCCGAATAACGCCCTTCATCATAATTCGTAATTAAATAGGGGTTTATACCCACGTTTCTATAAACGGCTTGTTTTGTGTCGGGCTTTAAATCCCCGTCATCAAACATAACTACGAATTACGAATTACGAATTACGAATTATTTAAATCCGAACCTATGGGGTATCTAATAGATTAGCTGTTGCGGGTGAATCGATGCTGGGCGTTTCTACTGAGGAGTGGTGGAATAAAGTTTCCAGATAGACTCGGGCAGCGCGGCGATCGCTATCTCCATTTTGGAGTAAAAACAATGATAGTGCCGCCGTCAATACCCTATTCTCATCCCAATCAGGATGGGTTTCTAAGTAGTTTTTTAAGGATTCGTGGAGTGTTTCGGGAATTTCTGTAAAGATGCTAACCGT
Organism: Nostoc sp. UHCC 0252; assembly: GCF_034931145.1. Taxonomy (NCBI): domain Bacteria; kingdom Bacillati; phylum Cyanobacteriota; class Cyanophyceae; order Nostocales; family Nostocaceae; genus Nostoc; species Nostoc sp. UHCC 0252. The sequence goes on from NZ_JAYGHE010000092.1 coordinate 6,509, forward strand.
TGATTTCATGAGATTTTCCTCCTATGAGGATAATCAAGAGGGACAAGTTGCTTGCGGTAAAGTAGCCTATGGCTTCCTCACCCTTACGGGTTCGATAGTTTCTCATGGGGGAAACCCCCAAGACCGAACTACCTCACCACTCTTTTGCCATCCCAACAATCTACGCCCACATCTCAGGTAATATATTTTACACATTTGATGCCAACGGTTGAAGGAATTACAAAAGCAAGCCGAATCATTGTGCGCCAAGAGGGGGTGGGTTTGTCAATGCTGCGAAATGTTAAAAACGAATGTATAAAAAATAAATACGAACGAAATAATCAGCATTAGAGGCTATTTTTCGTTACTTTACTTTATAAAAACTCAGTCCTTGAAGTTCTTCGCCACTGTTAATTAACAATCCCCAGTCAGAGGGTAAGAAGCCCATTAGCTCGTAGTCAACCTGTGGAAAACTGCTAAAATCCCTGTGGAAACCCTGTGGAATGAGTGAGAAAAATAGCAGCCAATGATAAGAATTACAAAAATGTCACCAAACTATGACATCTAAACTCGTGAAATTAGCTTCTCAATCTCAGCTATCATCGTGGCTGCCTTCGATACATCCCCAAGTCTGGATTTTCGCAATTGGTAGATTTCTCTCGGAAGTTGGCACCGGCTGTACCCTGTTTTACGCCCCCATTTTTTTTGTCAATGAAGTTGGTTTATCTGCAACCAGTGTTGGGGTAGCCTTGGGTAGCGCCTCGATTTCCGGCATTGTGGGAAGGATTGTAGGTGGTTCTTTGGCTGATTCTGAACACTGGGGTCGCCGCCGCACTTTGTTGCTAGCGACGGCGATTTCAGCAATTGCTTCTTTAGTTTTAGCTGCAACCAATGATTTTACTATTTTGGTAATTGGTAGTTTGATTAGCGGTTTAGGGATAGGTTTCTATTGGCCGGCGGCTGAAGTTGTTGTTGCTGATGCCAGCCAGATTGACAATCGCCGCGAAACTTTTGCGATCGCTCGCCTAGCTGATAATCTGGGGTTAGCGATCGGAATTGCGCTTGCTGGGTTTTTGATCTCGATCATCGGGAGTTATCGATGGCTATTTGTCGTTGATGCCGTCTCTTTTCTGGTGTTTTTTGGGGTTGTCTATGTGGGAATTAGTGAAACTGAACAGCAGCAGATAGGGGAATCTGAAAAGACAGAACTTTTGGCTTCTTGGATGGCAGTATTAAGCGATCGCCGTTTCCTGGTCTACATAGCAGTTAATATATTCTTCACAATCTATATTTCTCAAATCCACAGCACCCTGCCGCTTTTCTTCAAAAACTTTGTTATAAAAAGTACTACCGAAGGATTTGCTCAAACTACGATTAGCGTTCTATTTGCTTGGCATTTGGTGTTCGCCATTATCTGCCAGTTGCCTGTAACTAGCATCTTAAAACGCTGCTCTCACACACTCGCGCTCACTGTTTCCGCTATTCTCTGGGCAATTGGTTTTGGCTTGATTTGGGTAAGCGGCACTGCCCCATCTCATCATCTAGTTTGGGTAATATTGGCATTAGGAGTATTTGCTGTGGCGATTGTCTCCTATACCCCATCTGCTGCTTCTTTAGTGACAGAGTTAGCCCCGGAAAATCAACGCGGCGTTTATTTTTCCATTAACGCTTTGTGCTGGGCTGTTGGCTCTTTTATTGGTCATCCCTTGGGTGGATGGGCATTAGATCAACCACAAATTATTACCAATAGTTACTGGTTATGCTTCATCTTGAGCGTGGCGATCGCTGTGGCAATTTTACAGTATCTCAATCGAATTTTTGCTGAGTAATACCAAAATGGTATTATGTTCATGTTTAGCGATTTTTTAGGGAGTTAAATCATAGTGGTACGTTGATACAACAAGCAGGAAAATCATTTAATCGCTGCGATCGGGCTAAAAGTTCGATAAATTTTGATTTTTTGTTTGTTGTAATTCCGTCATAATCTACCGTGAATATTCCTTCCTCGTATCTCGAAAAAATTCGTGCTGTCTATCCCAATATCTCTGTTGATTATCTTGACTTTAATCAAGATGGCATGGTTAACGATGTAGTAATTATTAATCATGAACTTGTATGTCGCTTTGCCAAAGATGACTGGGGAAAACAGGTACTTACCCATGAAGCTAAAGTGTTGGAAGTGGTTCAAAAATATGTTGAACTGCGAGTTCCGTACTTTGAACACCTGGAAGAAGGCTTTGCTAGCTACAGATTTATTAAAGGTGAACCGCTATCTCGTAACACCTTGTTGAAGCTGAGTGAAGCATCACAAGTGCATATCATCTCTCAACTAGCCAGATTTCATCAACAATTGCACAGCATCCCAAATGAAATTTTAGTTAATGCTGGGGTGTCTTCCTCTGGTGCAGAACGTTCCCGTGAAGATTGGTTGCAGTTGTATGAGCAAGTTCAGGAAACTCTCTTTCCTCACCTGTGGCGGCATCAGCAAGCTTGGATACACGAACTTTTTGCGCCCGTAATTACAGGTAAACTTAATCTCAGCTACACACCAGTATTGATCGACGGCGACAAGCCAGTATATCACATTCTCTTTGACCCGATCTCAGAGAGTATCAGTGGTCTGATTGATTTTGGTACGGCTGGTTTGGGCGATCCAGCTTGTGATATTGCAGTGCAACTCGGTAATTATGGTGAAAGTATTGTGCGGCGTATGGAAAGCGACTATCCGATGTTACCAGATATCATTGACCGGGCGCGTTTCTGGGTGGGGACACTCGAACTTCAGTGGGCTTTAGCTGGAGTAAAGTTTAACAATATCTCATTGTCGTTAGCGCATATTGGTTTAGCCAGAGAGGTTCAACCTGTAGGTACACGATTAAGTTAACCCAGCATAGCCAAGAAAAAACGATACGCTTGTCTAATTCTAAAGACTGGCGAAGTTAGGGAAGAAAGTTTTGTATTTACTTCCCCGACTCGCTCATTTTTTTGCCTACATTTTTTACTGGCGACGTTCTTGCAACTTACGATACACAGATTTCAGATCAACTTTATGGTGAGCTAAGGCAACCAAAGTATGATATAGCAAATCAGCCACTTCACCTGCGATCGCATCTGCTTCATCATCCTTAAAAGCCATTACCACCTCGGCGGTTTCCTCACCAATCTTTTTCAGAATTTTGTTATCGCCACCTGCGAATAGTTTACACGTATAAGAGCTTTCTGTCGGATTATCGCGGCGATCGCATATTATTTGAAACAATTGCGATAATGTATCCCCTGGTGGTGGGACAATATTTCCTTCTATTTGGTGAAAGCAACTGCGTTCTCCAGTATGGCAAGCAACATCTCCTAATTGCTCTACACCTATAAGCAACGCATCACTATCACAGTCATAACGGATACTTTGTACTTTTTGAATGTGTCCAGAAGTCGCCCCCTTGTGCCATAATTCTTGCCGGGAACGGCTCCAAAACCAAGTTTCTTCAGTTTCTAAAGTTTTTTGTAACGACTCCTGATTCATCCACGCCATCATCAGGACAGTACCATCCAAATAATCTTGGACTATTGCAGGCACTAGACCCCGTTCATCGTAGCGAATTTTTTCAACAGGGATAGCGTAATGCAGTGAGTGCGAATCGTTAGAAGACATACTAGCCAGTTTGCTCTAATGAGAATAAATCATGGATTCACGATACCATTCTGAATAGAGCAACTGGCATGTTTTTTTGAATTGAACTATCTTATCTGGCTCTAAACAAGAACATTCCGTTCCATAGCAGATTGCATCTTTACAGCACTCAATGCGACTTTGTGAGCTTTTGATGCCTCACCATACCAATGAATCGCCGAGTTAAAAGCTGCTCGGTAAAGATCCTGGTATGCTTCAGATAATCGGGTTTGAATATCTAGAGGTAAGTCTTTATTCGAGTTGTATAACATATTCTTATTTTTTACTTCAGCTATTTATATAGGATAGAAATTCTAAGTGCTTTTTGACCCTATCCTAAGATATAGCTTTTATTACCCACTATTTAGGAGAGAACCTTGGTAAATACCACAATTAAAACAACAAAATCACAAGAAGTCTTCGCTGCTGCTCAAAACCTCATGCCTGGAGGAGTCAGTTCTCCAGTTCGTGCCTTTAAATCTGTAGGCGGACAACCCATCGTTTTTGACCGTGTTAAAGGCGCATATATTTGGGATGTAGATGGCAACCAATATATAGACTATGTAGGCACTTGGGGCCCAGCTATTTGTGGTCATGCTCATCCAGAAGTTATTGCAGCGTTGCATGAAGCTTTAGAAAAAGGCACCAGTTTCGGCGCTCCCTCAACTCTAGAAAATGTTTTGGCAGAAATGGTCATTGATGCCGTTCCCAGCATCGAAATGGTCAGATTTGTTAACTCTGGAACTGAAGCCTGTATGGGAGTTTTGCGGCTGATGCGGGCTTTCACCAACCGGGAGAAAATCATCAAATTTGAAGGTTGCTACCACGGACACGCCGATGCGTTTCTAGTAAAGGCGGGTTCTGGTGTTGCTACACTTGGTTTGCCAGACTCACCGGGAGTACCTAAATTAGCAACTAGCACCACTTTAACCGCACCTTACAATGACCTCGAATCCGTCAAAGCCTTGTTTGAAGAAAACCGCGACGAGATTGCTGGCGTTATTCTTGAGCCAGTTGTTGGTAATGCTGGATTTATTGCACCCGACGCAGGTTTCTTAGAAGGATTACGGGAACTCACTCACGAGTATGGTGCTTTATTGGTATTTGACGAAGTGATGACAGGTTTCCGCATTGCTTACGGTGGCGCTCAAGAAAAATTTGGCGTTACCCCCGATTTAACGACCTTGGGTAAGGTGATTGGTGGTGGTTTGCCAGTTGGAGCTTATGGCGGTCGCCGAGATATTATGTCAATGGTTGCTCCTGCCGGCCCCGTATATCAAGCTGGGACTCTTTCTGGTAATCCCTTGGCGATGACTGCTGGGATTAAGACTTTAGAATTGCTACAAAAGCCAGGTACTTACGATTATCTTGAGCGGATTACTAAAAAGCTAGCAGATGGTTTGCTGCAAATTGCTAAAGAAACTGGTCATGTAGCTTGCGGCGGTCAAATCAGCGCCATGTTTGGCTTATTCTTTACCTCTGGCCCAGTTAATAACTACGAAGATGCCAAAAAGTCTGATACAGCCAAATTTGGACGCTTCCATCGGGGTATGTTAGAGCGTGGTGTTTACCTAGCACCCTCTCAATTTGAAGCTGGGTTTACGTCTTTTGCTCATACTGAAGAAGACATTGAGCAGACTTTAGCAGTTGCACGGGATGTAATGTCTAGTCTGTAATGCGAATCTAGTCAAAGTAGCTGAGTCCAGCGCTGTAGGCGGGTTTCTCTCTGTAAGCGACTGACTACCTTATCTTCTTTTGTCTACGAAAGGCAGCGCCAACGAGGTGCTTTGCGAACGTAGCGTTGGCGACATAGGAACGTCTGGGCATTGTGTAGCTGAAAGTACGGCACCTTCGATTGTTCATGGTGCCGTAGTCTCTAAATTTCTAAACATAGGTTAAATATTTGTGCCGACTGAACTTAGTTTCCAATATCAAACAATAATTCTTACAAAAAAAACCGTCCAAAATAACATCTGAACGGAATTTTCTCCTATTAATATTTGATGCCAACCTAATCCGTTGGAGGTTGTACTGATAATAAAAAACTACAAGTCAGGAGGTAAAATAACCTGATCAATTGCGTGGATTACACCGTTGCTGCCTGTGATATCTGCTTGTGTCACTTTAGCATCATTAACACTTACACCAGTAGCAGGATCAACCTTAACGTTGATTGCGCCACCTTCAAGGCTTTTAACTTCACCAGATTTCAAATCAGTGGACAATACCTTACCAGGTACTACATGATAAGTTAAAATCTTGAGCAATACTTCTTTGTTGACTGGATTTAACAATTCTTGCAAAGCATCTTGTGGCAACTTAGCAAAAGCTGCATCAGTAGGTGCAAAAATAGTTAAGTTATCTTTGCCTTGTAAAGCTCCAGTCAACCCTGCTGCTTTCAAAGCCCTAGTTAAGGTTTTAAAAGAAGCGTTTGACTCTGCCAACCCTAACAAGGTTTTACCTTGATTGCCCGTTGCTCCTGGTGCTGATGGAGTTGTAGGAAGTGTCTCAGTGGGCTGAGTTCCTGGGGTAGTGGGTGTTGGTTCAGTAGGTGTAACGCTACCACCACGGTTATAGGGCGGCTCGTTGAAAATACTTGGTCTGGGATTTGTTACACCACCTGTCTGCGCGACCTGTTTGCGTTTGGTATTGCCTTTTTCCATTACGGAAGCAGTTTCACCAGGTGTGTATTGAGCGTTTGCTTGAAGACGTTGACCCTTATTATAGGGAGCTTCGTTGAAAATACTGGGGTTAGGATTTAGTGCCTCTTTAGCTTCAGATGGTAAAGTAATAACAAGGCTGAAACTACTAAATCCTGCTATGCCTGCCAACGCGATCAGCAATTTGCTGTAACTTGTCTTCATAAATTTTGTTTGTCTTTTTGTCTACACATTACATAAAGATTTATAACATTTTGCTATGCACAAAATCTAACCTAAGAGGATGGAAAAATTTTCTTATAAGAGTTTGTGCTGGTCAGGTAAAATATCAAACGTCGGTTTATGCTGAGAATTATGAAATATATTTAGCACATATTTTATGTAACGAGTATATTTTTCTTTATATTCAAAAGAGTTAAAAAGCCTAACTCCCTGTAGCGAAAACTCTCATAAAGTGCGAAAAAAATACATCTACAAAGTATTGTTTTCAATAATCTGTGAGAAATATCTTCCTTAGTTAAAAGCCGATTGATATACAAAGCTCTACGTAAATTAATAGGTAATTAAAAAAGACCGAATTCCATAATAAATAAGGGAATATCTCTGAATTAACCGTTGATTATTCAGCAAAAGCACAAAAATTAATTATCTGGATATCTTAATCTAGCCTAGACAGTGACGGAAATTAAAGTAAGTGCTGAAGACTTATAACTAAGCGGTTAAGTTTATTTATGTATGCCAAATTCAATTATTTGATATTTTAATCAGAAAATAATCCTTCTTAATTCGAGGATTTTGCTAAAAATCAGGCATAAGTTCAACCACAATCTCAATTAGATAGACAAAAAGCAATTAATGTAAAGAAAAATTACTTTAACTAAAGATACAATTGTAAAGTTAAGAAGTTGACCAGTTATAAGGTATACAACATGCTGGAATTATACCAATGGGAACTATCTCAATACTCAGAGAAAGTGCGCCTAATTCTAGATTTTAAAGGACTAGATTACCGCAAAATAGAAGTTACGCCTGGGATTGGACAAGTAGAACTGTTCCGGCTGACTGGTCAGAAACAAGTCCCGGTATTAAAGGATCGTAATAGATATATTGCGGATTCTACGGAAATAGCTAAGTATTTAGACTTAGAGTATCCCGATCGCCCAATAATACCCCAAGATCCTAAAAAACGGGGTTTAACTTTATTAATAGAAGAATGGGCTGATGAGTCCATAGGCATCAAAGGTCGCAAAGCACTATTTGCAGCCGTAAGTCAAGATCAAAATTTCCGCAAGTCTTTATTACCCACCTCAACACCAGATATATTTAAAAGTCTGGTTGGAGGAGTACCTACTGACTTACTGACAGTGCTGGGTTTTGGCGTAGGTTACAGCCCAGATATGATAAAGTCAGCGATCGCATCTTTAAAACAAGACTTGGAAGCGTTAACGTTATTATTGGCAGATAGTCCTTATTTAACCGGAGATGAGCCGACTTTAGCTGACTTGGCAGTAGCTGGCTTATCGATATTACTCAAGTTCCCCTCTGGCCCCTATCTGGATTTACCAGCTTCTATTAGAGGTAAAGGATTACCAATCTTTTCCGAGAATATAGATTATGAACCATTCTTTACCTGGCGCGATCGCATTTACGCTCAATTCCGTAAACCATTAATCAGTACTACTCCACCAACAGGGAGTGCGCCAACTTCGATTCAGATTGACTAGGGAATTGGTAATTGGGAATTGGGAATTGTACAGACGCGATTAATCGCGTCTCTCTGTCAATTTTGGATTTTGGATTTAGGATTGAAGGAAAAATCTAAAATCTAAAGTCTAAAATTGGATGACTATTAAGATATCGCATCAACAATCGTGTAATTAACTAGATGAATTCGGGACAGCCATTAGGTTCGGTTATTCAAGGTTCTCTAACTGAAGGTTTAGAAGTACGATTGCATCCTGACATTTCTGTAGAAGATATGCGGGTTGGTAAGTTTCTTGTTGTCCAAGGGATGCGATCGCGCTTTTTTTGTATGCTGACAGATGTAGCATTAGGCGCTGCTAATGCCCGAATTATTGCTAATCCCCCCAATTGGGAAGACACTTTTTTACGAGATGTTTTAGCCGGAAGTGGTACTTATGGTACTATCAACCTCGCACCGATGTTGATGTTCACTCCCGAAACTGAAGAATCTTTCTCCCCAACAAACGGCAAATCGACAAATCCCTTCCTCCCATCGGTGACGGGTTTGGCTTCCTTTGTGCCACAAACCAGCACGACGATGGAATTGTTGCCTGTTAAAACTATTCCTAGCCACTTTAGTCAAGTTTACGAAGCCAGTGTTGACGATTTTCGCCGCGTGTTTGGTTGGGAAGATGACCCGCAAAGGCGAAATTTTTCCATTGGGAAACCTTTGGATATGGATGTGCCCGTTTGTATCGATTTAAACCGCTTTGTAGAACGTAGTAATGGGGTTTTTGGGAAATCTGGTACTGGTAAATCATTTCTAACGCGGTTGCTTTTAGCTGGCGTTATCCGTAAAAGTGCGGCAGTAAATTTGATTTTTGATATGCACTCTGAGTATGGCTGGGAAGCGGTTGCAGAAGGGAAGAACGTCAATACAGTTAAGGGATTGAAGCAACTTTTTCCCAGTAAGGTAGAAGTTTATACCCTCGACCCCGAATCTACAAAACGCCGGGGTGTGCGTGATGCTCAAGAACTTTATTTGAGTTACGAGCAAATTGAAGTTGAAGATATTAAGTTATGTAGCCGAGATTTAGGACTCTCTGACGCAGCCCTAGATAACGCCAATATTCTATATAGTGAGTTCGGCAAGTCTTGGATTGTCCAATTGCTGAATATGACTAACGAAGAAATCGAGATGTTCTGCGACGAGAAACGCGGACACAAAGGCTCGATTATGGCATTGCAGCGCAAACTCTTGCGGATGGACAGCTTGAAGTACATGCGAGCAGTTTGCCCCCAGAATTACATTAGTAAAATTGTGCAATGTCTGGAATCTGGGAAGAATGTTGTGATAGAATTTGGTTCCCAGTCTAATATGCTCTCTTATATGTTGGTGACGAATATGATCACCCGACGTATCCACGAGCATTACGTCAAAAAAGCAGATAAATTCCTTCAAAGCAAAAATCCTAGCGATCGCCCCACGCCATTGATGATTACCATTGAAGAGGCGCACCGTTTCCTTGACCCGGCTATCGTCCAAAGTACTATCTTTGGGACTATTGCCAGGGAACTGCGGAAGTATTTCGTCACACTTTTGGTAGTTGATCAACGCCCATCGGGTATTGATAATGAGGTTATGTCCCAGATTGGGACTCGGATTACCGCTTTGCTTAATGACGAAAAAGACATTGACGCTATTTTTACGGGTGTATCTGGTGGTAGCGGACTGCGATCGGTATTGGCAAAGCTAGACTCTAAGCAGCAAGCCTTAATTTTGGGTCATGCTGTTCCCATGCCAGTAGTAGTACGTACTCGTCCTTACGACGCAACTTTTTACGAAGAAATTGGTGAGCCAGCCTGGGAAGAAAAACCTGACGCAGAAGTATTCGCTGCTGCTGAACTCGCTAAAGCTGACCTGGGATTTTAGGTAGTTATTTCTGATTGCTCATTGGTAATTTGTCCTTTAGATATATTCGCAAATTAAGCTCAAAGCCTTATACATAAGGAGTAAACACTAATTTTCGGATAAGTCCTTTGTTAAATTCCCAATGCTCAATGCCCAATTCGTAACATCCCTCCATCCTCACCGGAAATTAAGTTCGGTTATCCGGCTAGTTCTTGGCAACAGAAGAGAGGTTTTTGGGGTCACTATAGATATAGTCAGTAATTTCAAGGAAGCTTAAAATTTTTTTCCAAACGAGCAATTTTGAATTACAATTGAAAGCTTTGTCTTAAGATACTTTACTATCTGTTTGATTTATCGTACTATAAAACTAAGTGAAACTCATAACGACTTCGGATTTCTTGCTTGCTGTCACTAACTGCCTAAAATAAGAATTCCCAAAAACAACCAGCGTGCTTATAAGAGATTGAAAAATTTAGGAAAGTTAGGGAAACCTATCTTAGGGGCTTAACGTCTTAAAAACGTCTAAATCAATTGATAATTGTTTTTAGTAGCTCCTGATATTTCATGATAGATTTACTAATTTTATCCATCCACTTTAGTAAGAAAACATACATTTTATTTACGGAGTAGAGGACAACGCACCAATGCCTACTGTCAATACCCAAACGGAAAATCTCAACACCAAATTCACGGCTGATATGGTGCGAACCTATTTGCGAGAAATTGGCCGTGTACCACTGCTAACCCGTGAACAAGAGATTGTATATGGGAAGCAGGTTCAACAAATGATGACGCTCATCGATGCCAAAGAGGTTTTGGCGAAGAAACTGCACCGCGAACCAGAAATTTCAGAGTGGGCTGACGTAGTTCACCAATCGGAAACCGAGGTACAACAAACGGTAGCACAAGGTAAGCGAGCAAAGCAAAAAATGATCGAAGCGAACTTGCGCTTGGTCGTCGCTATTGCGAAAAAATACCAAAAGAGAAATATGGAATTTCTGGATTTAATTCAGGAAGGAACACTAGGATTAGAGCGGGGTGTGGAGAAATTTGACCCAATGAGGGGTTATAAGTTCTCAACTTATGCCTACTGGTGGATTCGCCAAGCTATTACCCGCGCGATCGCACAACAAGGACGTACTATCCGGTTGCCGATTCACATTACCGAAAAACTGAACAAAATCAAGAAAGTGCAGCGCGAACTGGCTCAAACCTTGGGGCGATCGCCGACTCCAGCCGAAATTGCCAAAGAACTGGAACTAGAACCTGCTCAGATCCGCGAGTACCTGAACATGGCGCGTCAACCAGTGTCTTTGGACGTTAAAGTTGGCGATAACCAAGATACTGAGTTGCAAGAAATGCTCGAAGATAGCGGCCCATCGCCAGAGTATTACACCAACCAGGAATTCTTGCGCCAAGATTTGAACAACCTGCTAGCAGAATTAACCCCGCAGCAGCGCGAAGTTTTAATCCTACGCTTTGGTTTAGAAGATGGGAATGAAATGTCATTGGCGAAAGTGGGTGAGAGATTAAATCTCAGCCGCGAACGTGTCCGCCAGTTAGAGCATCAGGCTTTGGCTCACATGCGTCGCCGTCGCGCCAATGTCCAAGAATACGTTGCTAGTTAAATATGAAGACGCGATATTTCGCGTCTCTCTATTACCTTGGTAAATTGCCTCCTAAAAGTTTAGGGGGCAATTTTTTTATGCTGATAAGGGGCTAGACAGTACCCGCATTTCTCACAAGCTGCTTTGCGTACAAGTGATGAGTAATAAGTAATAAGTAATAAGTTAAGAATTTTACTCATTACTCCTTACTCACTACTCATTACTCCTCCATTCGAGGCGTGGTGAGAAATCTGGGAGTAGGGTGAGCTATGCATTCCTACTAATTGAGAAGGTTGAATCTGCTATTAACCTCACCCAATGGGATGAATATCTTGGATGAAAAATATATACTTTAACTGGTGGTAATGTAAGATTGTTGAGCTAAATTAAATAAAAACTTTAGTTTTTGACAGTTTTCTTTTTTGGACAATAGTAATATAAGTCGTGAACTAAGTCTTTAACAATTAAGACTTGGTTATAGTTTAAGTAAGTTCTAGAGAACTTAGTTGATTTTTTAACAGGAGAAGTAGGGTGCTTAACAACCTTTATCAGTTCTTATCTCCCCGCCAGTGGGGAATTTCCCTAGCGGGCTTAGGCTTACTTCTCGGTTTGGGCTTTATAGGCAAGCAGACTCAAGTAGTACCAGTTACAGATTCTCCATTATCATCGGCTCAGATTCAAAAAAGCAAAACCTCCGACAACTCCCTTTTGTCGCAGCTAAGAAGAGTTAGAGAACAGAGAAGTCAGCTAAGAGCGGCTGCTGGAGAGAGAGATGTTTTTGTGCATAAGAGCGGAAAAACCCTCCCTACAACCACAGCACTGGTTCCAGATTCTCAGGGAGTTACAAAAAGTGCAGAAGGTTTACCAAAAGTGAATTTTCCTGTGAAAGATGGCGTTTATCTCTATGGTCAATCCCCAAAATCAAACCAGCTTGGTCAAGGTTACATCATATTTCAAAAGCGGCAGGACAAGATAATTGGGGCGCTGTATATGCCCCAATCAGAATTTAATTGTTTTCAGGGTACGCTCAACAAGTCAGGAGAGTTGGCGATGACGGTTAATAGTTCGTCAAATGAAGCCAGTACTCCGCAGTCGAATCAGGTCGCTGCAAACACCACACTACCTAGAGTTAGTGAAGATGATTTCAGCAGTTATCCTTATTCTGTGGCTCTGCAAGACTTCTATCAGTTAAATTCCATCACAGCTAGCGATCGCCGCACGTTGCAAATGTGCAAATAATCTTTAATTTAATACTCAATTCCTGGTTGCGCTTTAACGCCTTGATCGCGGAAAGGGTGCTTAATTAAGGACATTTCGGTTACAAGGTCAGCACGCTCAATTAAACCAGCCGGTGCGCCTCTACCTGTGAGAATAACGTGCTTATTAGCTGGTTTTTGCGCCAAACCCGCCAAAACGTCCTCTAATGGTAAGTAACCCATTTTGAGGGCAATATTAATTTCGTCTAACAACACCAGATGAAAATCTGGGTTGCGAATATATTCTAATGATTTTTCCCAGGCGGCGCTAGCTTTGTCAAGATCGCGATCGCGGTCTTGAGTTTCCCAAGTGAAGCCTTCGCCCATCGCGTGAAATTCTAACTGGTCTTCCCAAGAACTGAAAACCCTTTTTTCCGAAGGTTCCCAACTTCCCTTGATGAATTGAACGATCGCCACTTTATACCCGTGACCTAGCGATCGTAACACCATGCCCAAAGCCGCAGTAGTTTTACCTTTACCGTTACCAGTATTTACAATAATTAATCCTTTTTCTGGTACAGCTTCTGCTATGCGCTTGTCTTGTACTTCTTTGCGTCGCTGCATCTTTTTGCGGTACTGTTCATCAGTCAGAGATGATGACATTACCTCATCAATTAAGCGCCCAATTTCTTGATCTTGATTTAATTCTTGTGGTGTATCGTTTTTCATCAACCTTGTCTAGAAATAACTATTAAAACTTTTGAGATGGAACCGAAATTCTGTTTAGAATTTAATTTTAGCTAAATCACATAATTGAATATGTTCAGTAAGATTTTATATAACAATATTGATTTTGTGCTAGCTCTATTTAACATTACTTACAGACAAATAGGGAAAACTATATGATATACAAACTGAATTTATAATTTGAGTTTAATATTACTATTTTGAAAAATTTAATATGTTCATTCAAGTAATTTATCAATTCTATCCTTTGCTACAGTCATCAGTTAAACTCCCAACTAAAGGTGTTAGCTTAACTATCATATAGTTGTGTATTATGGACGCTGTTGTGTCCATTTTTCCCACAAAGGGCGAACATCCTCTGGTTGTCCATCATAATTGAGCAATTCGTCTGAAATTATCACCCATGATTGGGCACTGCTTGTCCAAACGTTACCCACTGCGCGTAACCCAATACGGTTCAGTTAGTGCCAAAAACCTCGAAATGTGTAGGTTGGGTTGAGGAACGAAACCCAACATTTTCGGGGCTTTGTTGGGTTGCGCTTTGCTTAACCCAAACGTATTGGGGCGTAACCAACTTGTATCATCTAATGTTCCAGCTTTGACGTTAATAGTATTTAGGTTGTAAGCCCGTTCATGGAACAATCACGTTCCGCAGTCGCCACAGAACAGGTTATTTACTTCACGTCCGTTATCACTTTTCCGAGTCCAGGCTTTCAATTTTCCCTATTGTCATTGCGTTCGCGTAGCGTCTCGTAGAGAGGAGGGACGACGAAGCAATTCCACAATCTCTCACTAAGAACCAGTTGATGGGATTGCCACGTTCCACTTCGTTACGCTCGCAATGACAGGCAAAAAAGTGGGATGCTCCTCATAAGAAGTTTATCAAGACCGTAAGCTTAATGGGATGTGAATCATAATATTCTCACCTTCTAGTTGACAATCCCAGGAGTTTGATATGAATAGTAACACTCGTCTCCAGATGATTTTAGCTGATACACCTATTGATACCGTATTACCTGCGATCGCTCAACTAAATCTACCTAACTGGTGGTTAGCCGGTGGTGCAGTCCGAAACACTGTTTGGTCTTCGATTTTCGGCAATGACTGTAAGTTAGTTATTAAAGATTTTGATATCGCATTCTTTGATATAGAGGGAAATCGTTCTCAGGAACTAGCAGCAAAGACGACTCTCACAGAAAAATTTCCTCATGACGAGTTTGATGTCAAAAATCAAGCCAGTTTTGCTCGTTGGCGGCTTGGTAGCAGACCCTACATTAGCACAGAAGATGCGATCGCAGAGTGGCTACACACCGCTACTGCTGTCGGAGTTCGGTTAGATGCACAAGGTCAATGGCAATTTTTTACTCCATACGGATTGGATGACTTGTTTAATGGCATTATTCGGCCTACGCCAGCACATACTCATAACGTAGATGCCCATAATAAAGCATCTGGCTTTTTACAAAAGTGTTCTTCTCTGACGTTAGCGTAAGGGATGCAGTCGATTTTCATTTAAATGAGGTACACAGTAGTGTTGCACAGCTAGCTGTACAACACTACAGAACCACAATGTTAATAATTTTCTACTACTGGGAATAATTAAATTAGAACCCCTTTCAAGACAGGATGGGGAAAAATACTACTTTATAAACAAAAATCAATGCCAAATCGTACTGAATACCAAATCAATTCGACTCTTCACGAAGGAATCCAAACAATTATTTATCAAACACAAATACCAAAGACGCAACAGCGAGTTATTCTCAAGTTGCTTAAAAATGAATATCCTACTCTCGAAGCCTTTACTCGTCTGAAAAATGAATATCAAATTCAGCAAAGTTTAGACCATCCCAATATAGTTAAAGCTATTAGTCTGGAAACCTTTAATAACCGTGTTGGACTATTGTTAGAAGATTTCGGTGGTAAATCTTTAGCCGAAATCCCCCAAACAGAAAATTTTGATTTAATTAATAACTTAGATATTGCTATTCAACTGACTCAAGCTTTAGATTATTTACATAAACAGCAAATTATTCATAAAGATATTAAACCTAGTAACATCATCATTAATTCTGAGACAGGTATTGTTAAACTCACTGACTTCGGTATAGCCTCCCGTCTGAATAAGGAAAATCCCCAATTTAATAATCCTAACTGCGTTGAAGGCACACTTGCCTATATGTCTCCTGAACAAACGGGGAGAATGAATCGTATTCTTGATTATCGCACTGACTTTTATTCTCTCGGTGTGACTTTATATGAAATGCTCACCGAAAAAGCACCATTTTTAAGTCAAGACCCCTTAGAACTAGTTTATAGCCACATTGCTGTTCAACCGATAAATCCACAGTTATTAAATCCCAAAATTCCTAACGCCATCTCAGAAATTGTGCTGAAGCTGATGGCGAAAAATGCGGAAGATAGATATCAAAGTGCTACAGGAATATTAGCTGACTTAGAGTTATGCCTTAAACAGCTAAAAATTAAGGGTACAATTACTGATTTTGTTCCAGGTCGTTTAGATGTCTTAAGCCAGTTATTAATCCCCCAAAAATTATATGGTCGTGAAAACCAAGTTAATGAACTGTTAGCTGCATTTGAACGTGTTACATCTGGAACTAGTGAAATGATGCTAGTTTCTGGTTATTCTGGTATTGGTAAATCAGTTTTAGTCAACGAAGTTAATAAACCTATTACTCAGAGACAAGGGTACTTTATTTCTGGTAAATTTGACCAATTAAAGCGCAATATACCCTATGCTTCTTTAATTCAAGCTTTTGCTTATTTAATGCAATATTTACTCACAGAGAACAATGAAAAAATAGAAATATGGCGCGAAAAAATACTATCATCTTTAGGAACAAATGGAAAAGTTATTACTGATGTCATTCCAGAAGTAGAACTAATCATTGGTACACAGCCAGAAGTTGCCCAAATTGGGGCAACAGAATCACAAAATCGCTTTAATCGGGTTTTTAAAGAATTTATCCAAGTTTTTACCAAAAAAGAACACCCTTTAGTCATATTTTTAGATGACTTGCAATGGGCAGATTCAGCTACGCTAAATTTAATCAAACTACTCATAACTGACACTGACAGCAAACATTTATTGTTCATTGGTGCATATAGAGATAATGAAGTTAGTGCAGCACATCCTTTAATTCAAAAAATAGAAGAGATTAAAAAAATCGGTACAATTGTTAATAATATTGTATTGCAACCTTTAGATTTAGATAATGTAACTCAGCTAGTTACAGAAGCTTTGCAAACAGATATTAATCATAATGCAGAATCCAGCAACTTTGGTAATAAAATTATCCAACTAGCTGAATTAGTTTCTAACAAAACGGGTGGAAACCCATTTTTCATTACACAACTTATTCAGGCACTTCACCAAGAAAAGCTTTTAACATTTGACTTCGTAAATGCTCAATGGCAGTGGAGTTTGGCAGAGATTCAAGCAATTGGGATTACCGAAAAAAATGTCGTTGAGCTAGTTGCAAGTCGAGTTGAAAAACTGCCACAGTGTACCCAAGATGTTTTAAAATTAGCAGCTTGCGTGGGTGATAGATTTAACTTAGATGTTTTATCAATAGTTAATGAAAAATCAGCTTCATTAACAGCCAATGATTTACACTCGGCTTTACAAGCAGGATTGATTCTACCTTTAAGTGAAGCTTACCGCATTCCTTTAGTTTTTAATCAAGAAGAAGCGGTTAATTTAAACTTTGACACTTCACGAGTTAGTTACAAGTTCTTGCATGACAGAGTACAACAAGCAGTATATTCGTTAATTCCAGAAGAACTCAAGAAATCTATTCACTTAAAAATTGGACAATTGCTTCTACAAAATATCCCAAAGGAGGAGATAGAAGCTAATATTTTTGATATCGTCAATCAGTTGAATGTGGGTATTGTTAATCTAATAGAGCAATCTGAAAAAACTGAATTGGCGCGATTAAATTTAATTGCAGGGCAAAAAGCTAAAGCTTCTACAGCTTATGAAGCTGCTCTTAAGTATTTCACAAATGGGATAGAACTTTTAAGTATAGATGCTTGGCAAACGGAATACACATTAACTATAAGTTTATATGAAGGAGCCGCAGAAGCAGCCTATCTGGGCGGTAATTTTGAACAGATGCAGCAATGGGCTGAGGTGGTGCAACAAGAAGCAAAAATCCTTTTAGATAAAGTGAAAGTCTATGAAGTGCAGATTATCGCTTCTATTATTCAAAGCAAGCAACTGGAAGCCATTCAGATAGCAGTATCAATTCTAAAATTATTAGGAATAAATTTTCCAGATGAACCGACATCAACTGATATTCAGCAGGGAATGGATGAAATTGCTGTTTCTTTGAAAGTGAAAGCAATTGCAGATTTGATTAACTTACCATTAATGTCTGATCCTAACAAGATTGCAGCTATGAGGATATTAATGGGAGTTCTCCCTGCGGCTTTTCAAACTGCTCCTGCAATGATGCCAATTATCGTCTGCAAAATGGTTAATTTGTCTTTAAACTATGGCAATACGGCTGTGTCTGCCTATGGTTATAGTCTTTATGGGCTACTTCTTTGTGGAGTTCAAGGAGAAATTAATTCTGGCTATGAATTTGGTAAATTAGCTTCTAGTTTGGTGTCACAATTTGATTCTCAAGAACTCAAGGCTAAAATTCTGACGGTTGTTAGCGCTCATGTTATGCACTGGAAAGAGCATATTAGGGAGACATTAACATCATCAATGTCTGGATATGCTAGTGGTCTAGAAACCGGAGATTTGGAATATGCTGGCTATTGTGGTTACATTTATCCTTATCATTCATTTTGGTTGGGTAAGGAACTTTGGGTTCTAGAACAAGAACTAACAGCTTATTGTGAATCGCTGAAAAAGATCAATCAGCAAGTAGCTTTAACTTGGAATTTAGTGTATTTACAAACAGTTTTGAATTTGAAAGGAAATTACGAAAATGTGGACTGTTTAATTGGAGAAGCCTACGATGAGCAAAGTATGCTGCCAATTCATCAGCAAGTAAACGATCTTTACACAATTAATCATTTATTTGTCAATAAACTAATGCTCTCTTACATATTCGGGGAGTATTTTAAGGCTGTAGAAAATGCTGCGATCGCAGAAAAATCTTTAGGTGGTGTCACAGGGTTGTTTGTTGTTCCACTGTTCTATTTTTACGATTCTTTAGCTCACTTGGCAATATATCATACTGCTAAAGAGTCAGAGAAGCAAGCTATTTTAGAAAAAGTCCAAGCTAATCAGCAAAAAATGGAACTCTGGGCTACTCATGCTCCCACAAATCACTTACATAGATTTTATCTCGTGGAGGCAGAACGCTATCGGGTTTTGGGCCAAAAGCTGGAAGCAATGGACTACTATGAAAATTCTATTACCAAATCTCGAGAGAATGGTTTTCTCCAAGAAGAAGCTTTAGCTTATGAGTTAGCAGGAAAATTTTATCAATCTTTAGGTAAAGAGTTAATTCATCAAACTTATATAACTAAAGCCTATTATGCCTATATTCGTTGGGGTGCGATCGCTAAAGTTAAATACTTAGAATCAAAGTATACTTTTCTTGTAAAACAAACTACTACTATAGAAACTACTGCTTCCAAAATAGACACAATTCACTTTACCACCACCACAACTACTAATAGCAGTTTAAGTGATTTTTTAGACTTTAATGCATTCATCAAATTTTCGCAAGCGATTACCAACGAAATTGTTTTAGAAAGTTTGTTGAGCAAGCTAATCAAAATTTTACTAGAAAACGCTGCCGCCCAAAAAGCAGTACTACTCCTGCTTAAAGACAATCAACTATATATCGAAGCTTCTGGAAATTCTGCTGACGATGTAGTAACAGTTTTAAGCTCTATTCCTGCCGAAACCTATCAGGATTTACCGCTCTCTGTGATTAATTATGTTTTTCGCACTCAGCAATATATTGTATTGAATGATGCAATAACTACAGAACCGTTTAACCTAGATATTTATATTCAGGAATTTAAAACAAAATCAATCTTTTGTTTGCCCATAATTTACCAATCACAGCTTACAGGCATTATTTATTTAGAAAATAGGTTGTCATCGGGTGCTTTCGTTCCAGAAAGAGTAGAGGTATTAAAAGTCTTGGTTTCTCAAATGGCTATCGCTATCCAAAATGCGCGTTTGTACACAAGAGAACAAGACAAGTCTAGAGAACTAGAACAGTCAATAAAAGATTTGCAAGAGACACAGCTACAACTTATCCAAAGCGAAAAAATGTCTTCGTTGGGAAATTTAGTTGCAGGTATAGCACACGAAATCAACAATCCAGTTGGTTTTATTACAGGTAGTATTGTCCAAGCAAAAGATAGTATTAAAGATTTAATACAATATCTGCAACTATATCGAGAAAAATTCCCGAATCCTGGTAGTGAAATTGAAGAAAAAGCCGAAGAAATAGATATAGATTTCCTGCTAACAGATCTACCTAAAATGATTGATGGTATGACGTTAGGAACACAGCGCATTCGGAATATTAGTACTTCTCTTCGCACTTTTTCACGTGCCGATACTACCTCTAAAGTATTAGCTAATATCCATGAAGGTATTGATAGTACTTTGTTGATTTTACAGCATCGTCTAAAAGCTGATCATAATCGTCCGGCAATTCAAGTCATCAAGGACTATGGGAACATCCCATTAGTGAAATGCTATTTAGGACAATTAAATCAAGTTTTTATGAATATTATTGCAAATGCAATTGATGCCCTAGAGGAAGTAAATATTGGTCGTAGTTTTATGGAAATCCAAGAAAGTTATCCAAATATTATTACTATTTTAACTAAGATAGAGGAAGGCAATAATTTAACAATTAAGATCCAAGATAATGCGAAAGGAATGCCAGAAGAAGTAAAAGCTTGTATTTTTGAAAACCTATTTACTACAAAAGGTGTAGGAAAAGGCACAGGATTAGGGTTATCTATTAGTCGCCAAATTATAATAGAAAATCATGGTGGAAGTTTGATTTGTGAATCGGTCTTAGGACAAGGAACACAATTTATAATTTCTATTCCGATTTTGGGATAATAATCTCTCCTTTTAAAGTCACATTAGAAAAGATATAGCAAAAGATACCCGAATCCTTTATTGATCCGGGTATTTTGTTTATCACGGATAATTCATTACGTTTTATTTTAAAATGTTGCTA